>DATBMX010000399.1:0-5079 GCA_036554625.1 Aestuariivirgaceae bacterium | reverse complement strand
CAGGACCTCACCGTTGTCCCCATGCTGCTTCTCATTCCGGCGCTCGGCACGGCTGGCACGAACGGCATTTCCTTGGGCGGCATCCTTCTCGCACTCGCCAAGGCCGGCATTACGATACTGCTCATCGTGATCATCGGCAGGCTGGGCTTGCGGCCGATGCTGCGCCTCGTTGCCTCCACCCGCAGCAGCGACCTGTTCATGGCGACCACGCTCCTCATCGTGGTGGGTGCAGCGATCTTGTCGACGCTTGGAGGCATGTCGATGGCGTTGGGAGCGTTCATCGCTGGGCTGCTGCTCGCCGAGACGGAGTACCGCCGCGAGATCGAGGCGATCATCGATCCGTTCAGGGGCATTCTCCTCGGCACGTACTTCCTGCTCGTCGGCATGGGCATGAATCTTACGCTCATCATTGCCAGTCCCCTGCTGATCCTCGGGCTGACGATGGGGCTCATCTTCCTCAAGGCGGCGATTATCTATCTTGCCGGAGGGTTCTTCCGCGTTCCCAAACCGGCCCGCGTAAGAACCGCCCTGCTCCTCGGCCCGGGAGGCGAATTCGCCTTCATCATGATGGCAGTCGCAGCGACCGCTGGCGCCGTATCGAGGATGGTCAACGCATATGCCATTCTCATCGTTTCGCTGACGATGATCCTCATCCCGCTCTTGTCGGCCGCGGGAGACTGGTTGACCTCGAGGCTCGCGGTGAAAGCGACCGTGCCGCCCGAGGGGCTTGCCGAACCTGAGGCGGGCAGCGATGTCAAGGCGATCGTGGTCGGATGCGGGAGAGTGGGCTCACTCGTCGGATCCATGCTCGATGAGCATTCCATTTCCTACATCGGGATAGAAACCGACCCCGACGTCGTGGCCAAGGCGCGAAGGGCGGGCCGGCCGGTTTACTACGGCGATGCCACGCGGCCGGAGCTCCTGCGCCGCTGCGGCATCGACAAGGTCTCCGCCCTGGTTGTGACCATGGACTCGCCCACGAAAATCGACCAGGTGGTGCGAACGGCACGGCGCGAAAGGCCGGATATCAGGATCATCGCGCGTGCCCGTGATGAAAATCACGCGATGGAGCTCTATCGCGGTGGAGTGGCCGAAGCCGTGCCGGAGACGAGCGAAGCAAGCCTGCAGCTCGGCGAATCCGTGCTCGTCGAAGTGGGCGTTCCCATGGGTCTCGCCATCGCAGCCATTCACGAGAGGCGAGACGCCTTGCGCAAACTGCTTGGACGGCCTGACCGGCGAAAGGAGGTCGGCAAGGCGCGCGCCAGGCTGAGAAAGCTTCGCCAGAAGGAGAAGAGCTAGGCTTAGCTCGCTACGAGCCGCGCCGGCGCGGCGACATCCCTGGTCCAGGCCCAAAGGCAGAGAAGCGGCACGTGAGAGGTTTCAGTGGCGTGCACGACAAAGGGCTGATGCCAGCGTATGTCGCCCGCCTGCAGCTCCTCCCACCCCCCTGCGCCGCGTTTCCATCGCGACGGACCGGTCAGCATCCAATAAAGCTCGGGCGCCGCGTGATAATGCTCGCGATAGACGCGCTTTGGTCCAAGCAGCAGAAAGCCCAGGAGGAAATCATTGCCGCGAAAGAATCCGTTGGGCCCGATGATCTCGGCATAGGCATAGCCCTCCATATAGCCGATGCGGCCCATGGCCACATCCGAGTAGGTGGGATTCTGCTGCCAGTGCAGATCGTCCTCGAGCGCAGCAATGGCCGCCGCCACGTCGCTCGCCACTGGAAGAGCGGCGCCCACCACATCGGGCAACATGGAACAGGCGGGCAGAATGCGCGGCTGCGGCGGCGTGAAGGAGGAGTCGGCAAGATCCTGCTCGGCCAGCCGGACAAGGACGGAAGAGACTTCGGGAGACTGGGCGCAATGAGTTTCGAGACCCCGCGTAACCGACTTGAGCAACCAACGCACGTCGCCAATGAATTCGCTACACAAGCTTGACCTCGATTACGCACGTCTTCTGCCGCAGGACTAAGACATAGAAAAGCGTGGGCTTCAACAGCCAAGCGCGCGTGGTTTGCGTTCATTTGTGGATGGCAATTAACCAATGCACGGGTTAAGGCGGAAAACTCACGCAACGCGAGTCTTGGCGAGCAGATTCTCGTCATAGGCAATACCAAATCCAGGCCCTTCGCCCAGATTCAGATATCCGCCTTCCGCCTCATACTTGCGCGCCATCATGAAATCCCGGCGCTCGACGCTCCATTCAGGAGGATCATAGGGGAACTCCATGAAGCAACCATTGGAGAGCGCGGCGACCAAATGCGCATTGGCGATGAGGCCGATGCCATTCGACCAGGTATGCGGCGTGAAGACAATCCCCGCCTCCTGGCACATGGCGGCAATGCGGCGCAAGCCCGTGATGCCGCCAGTGAGCGCGACGTCAGGCTGGAGCACGTCTACGGCGCGTTCGTCGATCAGATGCGCGAACTCATGCAGCTCGCGATTCATTTCGCCCGCCGCGAGACGCACATCGATCATTTCTCTAAGCGCCCTCATGGCTTTCCAATCGCCGCGGAAGAGCGGCTCCTCCATCCAGTAGGCGCCCAAGCGCTCGAGCTCGCGGGCAACGACGAGGGCGTCTTTGAGTTTCCAAGGCTCCTCGACGTCCCACACCATCCGCCAGCCCTGATTGCAATCGACCATGAGCTCGAGGCCGTCGCCGACCTTCTTGCGGACCGCTTCGAGAACCTTGATGTCCAGGCGCCAGTCTCCCCGATGGAAACGCAGTTTCATGGCGCCAAAGCCTTCCTCGCGGAAACGCTGCGCCTGATCGGCCATTGCCGAAGGATCGCGCAGCGTGCCGGACGAGGCATAGAGCTTGACCCGGCCGGAACCCCCGCCCAACAGACGCCACACTGGGAGGTTCGCCGCTTTTCCCGCCAGATCCCAAAGCGCTAGATCGACTGGCCAGTAGCGGGAATAGTGGAACGACATGTTGGAAAGAATGCGGTGATGTCGCTCGAGGTCGAGCGCGTCATGCCCGACAAAAAGCTCCTTGAACTGGTCAAGGCCCAGCATGTCGTCGCCCGAGGCGATGCCCTCCAACCCAATATCGGTCTTCACGCGGGTGATGAAAGCGGAAAAGCTGCGGCGCGGCCGCGTGTCCCAGCTCGGGCAGAAGGGCGGGTCGAGCGGAATGCTGTGCTTGGAAACGAGAATGTCGGTGATCTTCATCGGATTTGAGCTTCCTTCAGCGCAGCGCATAAACCTTTTGCGCCAGGAGCAGCAAATCGTCGTCGCCGACCGTGCGGCGCGTGGATTTGCGCATGGGCGCGTTCTCCGGAGCCGCCATGTGCTCGGCCAGTTTTTCTGGCCGATTGAGCTCGAGACCTTCGCCCTCGAGCGAAATCTTGATCTTGCAGGAGCGAACCAGCCGATCGAAGGCGGCGACAGCCGAGGAGGGTTCCGGCGTTGCGCCCATGGCCAAGGCGACTTGCGCAAACGGTTCCGGCGCGCCCTCCGCAACCCAGTCCATTGTCGCAAGCATGGCAAGAGCCGTTGCCCGGCCGTGAGCGATTGGCGCAAGAGCAGCCAAGGCATGAGAAATGTTATGCGCAAGAGCCGTGCCGCAATTGTCGATGGCAAGCCCCGCAAGACAGGAGCCGAGGAGGAGAGCGCCGCGCGCGGCCACATCGGTTCCCTCCTCCGTGGCTCTGCCCAGATTGGCGGCAATGAGGGCGATGGCGCGATGGCTGAAAAGATCGGCAAGATCGTTGCGGTTCCTGTTCGTGCAGGCCTCGATCGCATGAACGAGCGCATCGAGGCCCGTCGAAGCCGTCACGAATGGCGGAACTGCAATGGTAAGCTCCGGGTCGAGTAGAGCCAGCCGCGGTTTCAATGGCACTCCCCAGGCCCATACTTTGACGCCTGCGGAATTCGAAAAGACGCTCGTCGCCGTGACCTCAGATCCCGTGCCGGCGGTGGTCGGGACAGCGATGACGGGGAGCGTCTCGTCGGGCAGAGGCGATTTGCAAAGCGCGAAGGTCTCGGCCGTCGCGCCCGCCGCCGCGCAAGCAGCTATGAGCTTGGCCGTGTCGAGGGCGGTTCCCCCGCCAAGACCAACGATGCCGCCCGCGTGCATGGCAAGCGCCGCTTCCGTCGCCTCATCGATGGTGGATGACTTTGGCTCTCCCGCAAAGCGGTCAAAGATTTGCGGCTTATGGCCGGCGCGGCCCAAAGCCTCATAGGCGCTCGCGGTAATCCCCAGTGGCGCAAGGGCCGGATCCGCGACGATGAGCACAGACACGGGCCGTTTCGTCAGGCCAGTCAGGCGGTCTCCTATTTCGGCGAGCCGTCCCGGTCCGAAAACAATCTCCGGCATGGCGTTCTGGCTGAACTGCCCAATCATTCAATCCCCATTCAGGTGGAGGGCTGTAGATATCCCGCTATAATTGGTCAAGCGCTAAAGCTTGTTCACCGCAAGGCGGTATGAGATCTATGAGCGTCATGGAAATGCAAGCGAATTCAAGCCCCTCGGTGGAGTTTTGGAACACAGTCCTCGTTCCGAAATTCTCCAGATGGAGGCACATCGTCGTCGGTGGCCTGTCGCTCCACAGCGCCAAGGTGTTCCCCGGCCTCAAGTTGCAACCGGGCGACAGGGTTGTCGACATTGGGTGCGGATTCGGCGACACCGCCATCGAGCTTGCCCACCGAGTGGGGCCCAGGGGCCATGTTCTCGCTGTCGATTGCTGTGCGGGATTTCTCAAATATGGTCGTGAGGACGCCAAGGCGGCAGGGCTCACAAATATCAACTTCATGGAAGGGGATGTCCAGCTCTATCCTTTCCGTCCTGACAATGATTTCTGTTTCTCGCGCTTTGGCACGCAATTCTTCGATAACCCCGTCGGAGGTTTGCGAAATATGCGTAAGAGCCTCAAGCCCGGCGCTCTGATGACCATGATCGTGTGGCGGCACATCAACGACAATCCGTGGCTTGCGGTGCCCAAGAAAGTGGTCCTCGATTTTCTGCCGCCGGTGAAGGAGGGCGTGCCAAGCTGCGGGCCCGGACCGTTCTCCATGGCCGATCCCGACACCGCCACCATTCAGCTCAAGGCGGCGGGCTATGAGGCCATCGAGT
>DATBMX010000396.1:0-1955 GCA_036554625.1 Aestuariivirgaceae bacterium | reverse complement strand
GACGGAATCCGCGGCCGGCTGTGCTCCAGGAGAAAGAACGCGAGGTCCATCAATTTGCTGTCCGGCATCTCGATACCGCCGCACACCCACGCTTCGACCACCCAGGAAGGAACGGCGAGCTGCTCGGCGAGCTCGACATGTCCCACCAGCTCGACCGCACGCCGCACGATCTCCTGCTTTTTCCTATTCGCCGTCACAGAGGGAAGCCTACGCGGGCATCGCCACCTCACCATCGACGAAACGATGGATAGCTCTCCGGCGAATCGCAAAATGCTGTGAAAAAGGGTTATTGATTCATCGCGACCTACTGCGACGCCATGGTTGTCGATTCGTTGATGTTCAAAGGCGGACTACTACAAATACGTCGGTTGCTGATCCGCCATCGACACCAGAGGCACTAACCCGGTAGGTACCTTCGGGAAGTCGACCGCAGTCGACGAATTGCATTCCCTCACCCGCTTCGTCTACTGTGATCCGCGCAACTCGGCGCCCGCTGTGCGCCTCGGTCACCGAGACGACCAAGAGCGCCCGGGGGTCTTCGCATCCGACTTTTATGCGTACCGTTTGCTCGGTTGAGTAAAGGTCCTCTAGCGTCAATGAGATTGCCTTTGTCGTCGGGTCGCGAAACGCGTCCAATGGCACACCGCCTTCGGCAAGCAACTGGCGCAAGTGAACGAGCATTGGCCGCGAGTTCTGCAGCGAGCCATGTACCTCCGCTACGTAGACCACACGATGCTGTTTGGTCAGTGCCTCTGGTTCGATTGGGGTGGCCGAAACCTGGGGCACTGTTCCGTCGCCCTTGATGTTGGCTTGTGGATGCTCGTCCGACATCTCAAGACCGTTACCGACGAGACGACCAATCTGCAGCGTAGGCTGATAGGTGCCCACGATAGGATGGATTGTGTAGCGGCCCGCTTGATAGGCAGGCTCTTTGGCATTTCGCTCAACAGCGAAACGAATTTCATTGTGAAAGTCCAGCGCGGCCTTCGCGCGGCTCGCGTCCAGGTTCGGGACGCCCGTAACCTCACCAACGCGCTGCAGCTTGCCACTACCTGGGTCGTAGCACGGGTAGATCGGCAAGAGCTGGTAGGTAGACGTGAATGAGCGGACAAGGCTGGATAGATCGGCGATCGTCAATGGGCCGACCGACACCCTATGTCCGTTCGCGAGCGCGTTCAGCGCCTTAAGCGACCCGCGATACGGAGTGCCAAATGTGATGAGCATGCGAGTATCGCGCCATCCTCCGAGTACTTCTAGGAAGTAGCGTGACACAAGGCCGCCCATCGAGTGCGCGATGAGAACGAGCTTTGCGCTGGTGTTGCCGGAAACCTGGCGCCATGTCTTCAGCCAACTCGGGGCCAATCGAGCCAGGCGGCGAGCATGAACCCGATTGTCGCGCCGCCAGTCATAGGCAAACTCGAAATAGTTGAGGCCAGAACGAACGTCGAACTCGCTACTGATGGCTCTTGCAATTGTCGAGTAGCCGTCGATCTTCCAGAAGCCCGGCAGCAGGTGTGTATCAGGGAAAATTCGCTCCGCCACAATCCCGTCACCAAGTGAGTCTGCATGCGCCGAATCGCTGGATAGAGTCAGGTCTTTAATACTGCCACCGAGGGTTCTCAACCCCGTCACCAGGGCCGACCCCGATAGAGCCCAAACGTCGCGGCCGTCCTTGCGGAGAACGCTCCCCATGATGCCAGGCAGCAGGACAATGACATCCGGCATCGGCCTGCGTGCCTGGGCGAGAGAACGGGAGGCGGAGACTGGAAGAAGCGTGCTTCCTGCCGCTGCTGCGCTGGCTTTCAAGAACCGTCGGCGGGTCGTTTGCATCCGCATTGGCGTCGGCGTCCGCGGTTGACTATTGGATCCTTAGGTTAGTGGGCGGCGCAAGGCGTACCCTAGTGGCGTCCGAAGGAATAACTGGTTCTCCGCGACCTGCTTTTCCGCTCGGGTCG
>DATBMX010000319.1:0-6276 GCA_036554625.1 Aestuariivirgaceae bacterium | reverse complement strand
GGTTAAGCATCCCTAAGGACCGCAAACTGGCATGAGCGCGTGGCTGGCGAGTGTCGACTGGTCGATGTCATATCAGTGGATCTTTACCATAGACGGCTGGGTCAGCCTCCTCACCCTCTCCTTCCTCGAAATCATCTTGGGCATAGACAATCTGGTTTTTCTTACCATTGCCTCCCAGCGCCTGCCCAAGCACCAGCGTGCCAGGGCGCAACGCATTGGTTTGACGGGCGCCCTTGTTCTGCGCATTGGCATGCTCTCCATGCTGGTGTGGCTGACCAAGCTGAAGACGCCCATAACCACCTTCGGTGAATTCACCCTCACTTGGAGCGATCTCATTTTCGTCGCCGGCGGCCTGTTTCTCCTGTGGAAGGGAACGACCGAAATTCACCAGGAGGTGGAAGGAGGAACCGAGGGGCCCAGAAAGGTTCGCGCCAGCTCCTTCCTTGGCGTCATCAGCGTCATCATGGTTATCGATTTCGTTTTCGCCCTCGATTCCATCATCACCGCCGTCGGCCTGTCGCAGTTTCTCCCGGTCATGATCCTCGCCAATGTCGTCGCCATCATCGTCATGCTTTGCGCCGCCCGTCCCGTCGGCGAGTTCATCGAGCAGCACCCCACCGTCAAGATGCTGGCGCTTGCCTTCATCCTGCTCATCGGGCTGGCGCTCATCGCTGATGGCATTCACATGCACATTCCGCGCGGCTTCATCTACTTCGCCATCGCCTTTTCGCTTGCCGTTGAGTTCCTGAACATGCTGGTGCGCAACCGCGCCACGCGAAGCCAGCACGGCAAGGCCAAGACGGGATAGCTTTCGCTCGCTTCACTCCGGCGAAAGCCTACCCCTCCGCCTTGAGCTCCTTGAGCACGGCTACGCCCATCAGCCGCGTCGACACGGGACTGACGCCTGTCCCCGCGATGTCCGCCGTGCGCAGCCCGAGTGCCAGCACCCGGCCGATCGCCGCCTCGAGGCGTTGTGCCCAATCATCGAGTCCGAAAGAATATCTGAGCGCCATGGCGAAGGAGCCGATCATCGCGATGGGATTGGCGAGATCCTTGCCCGCGATGTCCGGCGCCGAGCCGTGCACCGGCTCATAAAGCGCCTTGCGCCTGTGCGTCTTCTCATCGATCGCCCCGAGAGAGGCCGACGGCAGCATGCCGAGCGATCCGGTTAGCATGGCCGCCACGTCCGACAGAATGTCGCCGAACAGATTGTCGGTGACGATCACGTCATACTGCTTGGGCCGCCGCACCAGCTGCATGCCGCAATTGTCGGCAAGCACATGTTCGAGCGCGACGTCCGGATAGGATTTGTGCACTTCGCTCACCACCTCGTTCCACAAGACGCCTGTCTTCATGACGTTGCGCTTGTCCGCCGAGGACACCTTCTTGCGCCTTTGCCGCGCCAGATCGAAGGCTGCCCGCGCAATGCGCTCGATCTCGTAACTGTCGTAAACCTGCGTGTCGATCGCCCGCTTCTGCTTATTGCCGAGATCGGTGATGGTCTTGGGCTCGCCGAAATAGACCCCGCCCGTGAGCTCGCGCACGATGAGAAGATCGAGCCCCTCGATGAGGTCGGCCTTGAGCGAGGATGCCTCGGCAAGCGCGGGATAGCAGATGGCGGGCCTGAGATTGGCGAACAGCCCAAGCTCCTTGCGCAGCCTGAGAAGCGCCGCTTCGGGCCTCTTGTCATAGGCGACCTTGTCCCATTTCGGTCCGCCCACTGCGCCGAACAGGACGGCATCCGCCATTTTGGCGAGATTCATGTCGCTTTCCGAGATGGCTTCCCCATGCGCGTCATAGGCGGCGCCCCCGACGAGGCCCCGCTCAACTTCAAATCGAGCGATTCCTTCGCCCCTCATCCAGTCGATGATCGCCTCGACCGCGGCCATCACCTCCGGCCCGATGCCGTCGCCGGGAAGAAGGAACAGCCTGTGGCTTGAAGCGGCGCTCACAGCCACGGCCGCTTCTCATTCTGTTTTTTCTCGAAAGCCTCGATGTCCGGTGCCTTCTCCAGCGTCAGCCCGATGTCGTCGAGACCGTGGATCAGGCAATGTTTGCGGAAGGCATCGATTTCGAAGCGGATGACGCCGCCGTCCGGACCGCGGATTTCCTGCGCCGGAAGATCGATGGTGAGCGTGGCATTGGCGCCGCGCTCGGCATCGTCCATGAGCTTTTTCAGGTCCGCAGGCGTGACCGTGATCGGCAGAATACCGTTCTTGAAGCAGTTGTTGTAGAAAATGTCCGCAAAGGAGGTTGAGATCACGCAGCGTATGCCGAAATCGAGGAGCGCCCAGGGCGCGTGCTCGCGCGAGGAGCCGCAGCCGAAATTGTCGCCGGCGACGAGAATCTGCGCCTTTCGATAGGCCGGCTTGTTGAGCACAAAATCGGCGCGCTCCTTTCCTTTCTCGTCGAAGCGCATCTCGTAGAACAGGGCTTTGCCCAGGCCCGTGCGCTTGATGGTCTTGAGGAACTGCTTTGGGATGATCATGTCGGTGTCGACGTTGATCAGGGGCAAGGGCGCGGCGACGCCGGTCAGTGTGGTGAATTTTTCCATGCGCAATGTCTCGAGCGTTCGGCCAACCGCGTCTTCTTGGCGGCTTCGCGCCGGGTGGTCAAGCGGGCTGTTCGGTTAAGGGCCATAGGTCGTGACGAGATGCCAGAGAAGATAGAGCGCCAGGCAGAAGCCAAGGATCACGCCGAGCCGGCGTCCCCAACGTTCCGTCCAGTCGAGCTTCTCCTCCTGTCCCGTTTTTGGCGCCCCGAATCCCTTCTCCGACTGTTCCTCAAGCCGCGCCAGAATGGCTTTTGATTGCTCTTGGCCGTTCTCTCGCTTCATGGCTTTGCCTCCGCCTCGATTTTCGCCATGTCCTCGTCCGACAGGCCGAAATGATGCCCGATCTCGTGAACCAGCACATGGGTCACGATGGCGCCCAGCGTCTCATGATGCTCGGACCAATAATCGAGGATCGGCCGGCGATAGAGATAGACCATATTGGGCAAGGCCCCCGTCGGGGGCTCACCGCCTCCCTGCGCGAGTCCCACGCCCTGGAAAAGGCCGAGGAGTCCGAATTCATCCTCGATGCCGAATTCGCTCAAGACATCGCGTGAGGGAAATTCCTCGACCCGCACCACCACATCCTCGCACAGCTTGCGGAACGTCTGAGGCAGGATTTTCAGCGCACGCCGGCTCAGGATTTCGATATCGTCCCGGGAAGGGGCCTCGAGCTTCGCCCAGTCTTTCGCTTGAGAGCCGGTCATGCCGCATGATGCACGCCCGGCTGGTCGGGAGGAAGAAGCCTATTGAATCAGCTGCTCTGCGATCGTTGCCCGCTCGGCCTTGACCGTGGCGAGCCCCGCCATCAGGCCAGTCGCCAGCGTGCCCGCCACCAGGACCATCAGGATTCGCTTCAGGAACTTCGCGTCCGCCTCGGCCATGATCATCGACGTCTCTCCTCCACCGACCTGGCCTAGCGCCAGCTCATGTTGGAGCGATCCTAGCTGAGCAATCATGACCTTCGCCTTAAGAGGAAATTTATCTGCCGTTCATAGAGCGATTCCCCTACCGACGGCTGGGACAATATCTGCGTCGCGAGAAACTTATTGTCTTGACAGGACTTGCGGTCACACTGGCGCCAGGCGGTCGAATCGCAATCTGCGGTTTGCTTGCGCCGCTCGCGTGTCAACCCGCAATAACTACGGCCAGTTGCGAATGTCGACGAACCGCCCGGCGATCGCCGCCGCCGCCGCCATTTGCGGCGACACCAAATGTGTCCGCCCGCGAAAGCCCTGGCGCCCCTCGAAATTGCGGTTGGATGTCGAGGCGCAGCGTTCGCCGGGCTTTAGCTGGTCGGGATTCATGCCGAGGCACATGGAGCATCCGGGCTCCCGCCATTCGAAGCCCGCCGCCTTGAAGATTTTGTCGAGTCCCTCTTCTTCCGCCTGCGCTTTGACGAGGCCCGAGGCGGGCACGATCATGGCCGACACCGATTCATGCACGCGCCGACCGTCCACCATCCTGGCAGCGGCGCGCAGGTCTTCGATGCGGCCATTGGTGCAGGAGCCGATGAACACCTTGTCGATCTTGATGTCGGTGATCCTCGTGCCTGCCTCGAGCCCCATATAGTCGAGCGCCCGCTTCTTCGACTGCCGCTTGGCCTCATCGTTGATCTTGTCGGGATCGGGCACGAAGCCCTCGACCGACACCACGTCCTCAGGGCTCGTCCCCCAGGACACGATCGGCGGCAGCCTCGCCGCATCGAGTTCGACCACGCGGTCGAAAGCCGCGCGCTCATCGCTCCTCAGCGTTTCCCAATAGCGCACCGCCGCGTCCCACTGTCTCCCATTCGGCGCCTTCGGCCTTCCTTTCAGATAATCAATCGCCGTCTGGTCGGGCGCGATCATGCCGGCGCGCGCCCCGCCCTCGATCGACATGTTGCACACCGTCATGCGCCCTTCCATGCTGAGCGCGCTGATCGCTTCCCCGCAATATTCGATGACATGACCGGTGCCCCCTGCCGTGCCGATCTGGCCGATGACGGCGAGGATGATGTCCTTGGCCGTGGCGCCGGGCGCGAGCTTTCCCTCAACCTCGACCCTCATGTTCTTGGCCTTGCTCTGGATGAGCGTCTGGGTGGCGAGCACATGCTCGACCTCCGATGTGCCGATGCCATGCGCCAGGGCCCCGAAGGCGCCATGGGTCGAGGTATGGCTGTCGCCGCAGACGATGGTGGTGCCGGGCAGCGTGAAGCCCTGTTCCGGCCCGATCGCATGCACGATGCCCTGCCGCCGGTCGAGCTCGTTGAAATAATCGATGCCGAACTCGCGCGCATTGCGCGCCAGCGTCTCGACCTGCAGCCGGCTTTCCGGCTCGGCGATCCCTTGGCTCCTGTCCGTTGTCGGCACATTGTGGTCGACGACGGCGAGCGTTTTTTCCGGATGGCGCACTTTTCGCCCGGCAAGGCGCAGGCCCTCGAAGGCCTGCGGGCTGGTCACCTCATGAACGAGATGCCGGTCGATATAAATGAGGCAGGTTCCGTCCGGCGCTTCATGCACCAGGTGATCGTCCCAGATTTTATCGTACAGCGTGCGCGGCGCCGCCATGGCTTCGAGCCTTTCGAAAGAGCAGGATGTCGGCGCGGAACTTAGTCGCCGCCCCGCCTTTTGTCATCATCTCTGCGGCAAATTCCCTTGTTTACGGCGGACGCCGACATCACCGGGCTTTGACCCGGTTTTCCGATCCGTTCGCCTTGTTTCGATTGCTCGCCCAAGCGTCGAGCGTGCCCCTTCTATGCTTCGGCAGCGTGACGCTGTCAAGGACTTTCTTCATGCCTCTATCATTTTCTACCGAGTACACCTAGCGAGGACGCGTGATGGCGCAGAAAGGTAAGTCTGCAAGCACCGCCCGCCGCTATCGTCCTGGCTTTCGCCAGGGTGACGAAAAGCCCCGGCCTACTTCACCGCCTTCAGCGAGAAGGACAGCGGCAGTTGCGGAAACTCCGGCGGCAGCCGGTAAAGCCCGTCCGCGCTGCACATCATGTTCGGAAACAGCGGCCATGTAAGCGCCGGGTGCTCGTGGTACCACTCAAGGCCAAGCCCCGCTCCTCGCAAGGCTCCGATGATGTCGGCAAGCGGGTGGATCCATTCATAGGTGCGCTTGTGGCTGAGCTCCTGCGATGAGCCGTTATAGGTAAAGGGAAGATCGCTCGCCGTCGGCTTGTCGGCCGGCGTGCGCCAGTCGTAGTGCGGCACGATGCGGCCATCGATCCAGTCGAAGCACAGGATCGCCGGATGCGCTTCCGCAAGATAGAGATGTCCGCCCCGGCGCAGGAGCGCGGTCACCTGGCGGGCCCAGCCCGTGAGATCGGGAAGCCAGTTGATTGCGCCCCAGGTCACATAGACCATGTCGAACTCGCCCGTGAGCAGCTTTCGCGCCTCATACACATTGCCTTCGACAAAAACTGCATCCCGCCCGAGCCGCGCCGCGAGGCTTCGTGCTTCGCCGATTGCCGATGGTGAAAAATCGAGGCCGACGACGCTCGCCCCTCTCGAGGCGAGGCACAGGCTGTCGAGGCCGAAATGGCATTGAAGATGCGCGATGCGCTTGCCAGTCACATCGCCGATCTCTTGGGCCTCGATGGCGTTGAGCTTGTCCTCGCCGCGCAGCACATTGGCGACCGCATAAAAGCCCGTCTCGTCGCGCCGGTGTATGGCGACCCGCTCGTCCCAGCTCCTCCGGTTGGCGGTGAAGAATTCCTCGAAGCTCATCTCCGCTGCCTC
>DATBMX010000242.1:0-4572 GCA_036554625.1 Aestuariivirgaceae bacterium | reverse complement strand
AACCGGAAGACCGTCCGCTCGGCCTCTTCGATGTCGGTGAAGACATAGTCGGGCACCGGTACTGGCGGACGGCCCCGGGCGCCGCTGTGGAGCGCGAGGATCCACTCGCGGTGAGGCTTCCGGCAAATCAGCACGTATTTCCCTGCGAGCGGCTCATTGCGCAGGACGTTAAGAAGAGCCTGCAGGTTGGGGCTGTGATGTCCAACCGGGCAGCGCCAGAATTCGGCGACGAGATCAGGATCGATCATGCGTGCAGATCCGCTGCTCCTCTTGCGTTAGCCGAAGCGGAGCAGCGGCTCACCACCAGAAGTTTGGTGTTGTGGTGATCACCTCGGTGCCCGTCTTCGTGATGATGTAATTGGTCTCGTAACCTGCCGCCCCGACGCCTTTTTCCAGCAGGAAGGTTTCGACACTCGCGACCATGTTCTCCTCGAAGATCTCGTTGTCGTCGGTAGCCCTGGTCTCGATGTAGGGCGCCTCCCACATGCAACCGTTGCCGTGACCATGGTAGGGCCACATCTCCTTCGCCTGGTCGCTGCGATACCCCGACGCCTGCTGTAGATCATCGCCCATCTTCGCTATGGTCATCACCTTCACGCCCGGCTTGATGTTTTCGCGCAGCGTCTCGCTTATGCCAACGCAGGCCTCGATCAGTTTCTTTTGCTGTTTCGACGGATTGCCGCCGCAGACGACCGTGCGACCCGGATCGAGCCAATAACCTTGCCAGATCGGGCCATAAATCCAGGTGCGCACCATGTCGCCCTTTTTCGGCGCGTCGAGGCTGTAGCCATTGATCGGAGAGCGCTCGAAGAATTCGAGCGAGTCGCCGTGCGAGACGGGAATGCGGTGATAGTTGCCGCCCTGCCGGATAACCTCTGCGGCGCCTATCGCGGCTGCCTCGGCCTCGGTCTTGCCTTCGATCAGAGCCTCTAGAAGCCGGTTGAGGCCTCTGGTGACAATTTGCCCGCCTTCGCGAAAGCACTCGAGCTCGCGCGGACTCTTGATGCGACGAATATCGCGGACGAGATCGTCCTCCGGAACGAATTCGACACCGGGCGCCTTCTGCTCGAGCTGCTTCATGTATTTGGTTGGCAAGAAATCGGTGCCGACGAGAGCCACGCGGCCTTCGATCTTGTTCTTAGCCAGCCATTCGCCGACGCCTTCTCCGACCTTCCAGTGCCACGACACCTTGTCCGTCGTGACGATGTCGAGGCGAGGCTCGCCGGCCTCGTCGGTGTGGAGATGCGGCACGCCCTCCTGAGGCATGAACAAGGCGGAAAATGCCCGAGCCGACCACAATTTCGAGTCCGGCTCATGTCCCGAATGGGTCGAGTAGTAGTTGGCTAGATACAGGATGTCGCCCGAGCGTTCGTAACTCCCGCCCGTCTTCCCCCAGATGAGTGCATAGTCGTAGCCCTTCTTCTTCATCGACGACTGCACTTTTTTCCAACGATCGTGGTATTCCTCAATCGCAAAATAACGACTCATGCGATGCGCTCCCCTTCCTGCAAACAGCCTCGCCCGGGTCCATGCTCGGCATTCCTTCGGTCGAGGCTATGAGACGTCTGGAGGCACAGCAATGGTGCCTTCCGTCACCGTAATCACCCCCGGCGGCGCGGCGCCCGCGTCACTTGGTGAATGCAGGTCTGCTGCCCGCTCGGCTTTTGGCAAAGAGCTGAGTTAGGCCGTTGGGCAAGAACAACACCGATACCAGGACGGTCACACCGAGGACCAACAGGCGATATTCTCCGACACTGCGCAGCAGCTCATTGCCTATGGTGATGATGAAGGCGCCTAACACCGCACCGGGAAACAGGCCCATCCCGCCCACGCAAAGCATCAACATCACGATCAAGAAGAATTCGGTTTCGAGAATGCTCGGCGCGACCACGCCGATATAGCGGGCGTAAATCGCCCCGGCGACTCCCGTAATTGCCGCCGAGATCATAAAGACGAGCAGCTTGTATTTGTAGTCGTTGACGCCGAGAGATCGGGCAAAGGCCTCCGAATCCCGGATGCAAACGAACGCCCTTCCCCACTTATGCGGCAGGATAAGAAAATAGATTGTGTAGATGGCAATCGCGGCAAGGGTCAGGGTCAGATAGTACCAAGGAAGCTTGTTGATGGTGTAAAGCGTGTAGCCGCCAATCTCGAGCGGTGGAATTCCCATGAGGCCGGTGGATCCGCCTGTGCCCAGCGGACGCCCCTGACGAATGAGCGAGGGCAGCGCCAGATGAACGGCGAAGGTGAACAAGGCCACATACTCTCCGCGCAGGCGCAAACAAGGCAAGCCGATCAGCAGCCCGATGAAAGCAACAATGATTGCGCTGATGAAGATCGCCTCCAGTGGCGGCACATCGAGATAGATCGCAATCATCGCTGAGGCATAGGCCCCGGCGGCGAAGAAGACGAGCTGGGCAAAGTTGACGATCCCCGTGTAGCCCATCACGAGGTCCCAGCCCGCGACGACCATGCTCCAGATGAAACAGAGGATCAGAACGTGGAGAAGGTAGTTTTGCCCGACGAATGGACCGAGGACGATCAACGCGGCGAGCCCGATCCAGAAGTATTTCTCGTTCATCGCGAAGCTGCTCCCCCTGCTGCCAGCATCAATCGGTACGAACGCCGAGCAATCCTTGCGGCCTGACGATGAGAACGACCAGCAGGGTCAAGAGCCAAACCGGCATCGTCCAGGTTGCGCCGATCTCGAAGATTACAAAGGACTCGATGATGGCGAGAATGAAGGCCGAATAAAACACCCCTCTGGTGCTTCCCAACCCGCCAAACACCACGATCACGAAGGCTTTCAGAAATGGCGGCCAGCCCCCAAGTGGCGATATCAGATAGATTGGCGCCAGCAATATGCCGGCAGTGCCGGCAAGCACCACCGAAAGCCCGAAGGCATAGCTGAAGATCTGGTTGACATTGATGCCGACCATGCTGGCGCCCTGCATGTCTTGAGCCACCGCGCGCATCGCTTGGCCGTACTGCGCGTAGGTCAGAAACAGCTCAAGCGCCGCCAAGATCCCAATCGCCAGCACGCACACCATGACCTTGTGATACGAGATGACGAGCCCGCCTATCGATAGAGTCCCTGCGGCGAGAGGCGGAAGCAGCTTCTCGCCCGGCCCGAATACGATCAGGTTGAAATTGTCGATGACGAATGCGAGCCCCAGCGTGGCCATCATCGTGGAGGTCTTCCAGTTCGGCGCCCAGCGCAAGGGCCGGATGACGACACGCTCAACCGCCATGCCGATGAGAAACAGCAGCGGCACCACGATCAAAAACACGATGGGATAGCTGAATCCGAAATATCCGACCGACAGCACCCAGGCCAGATAACCGCCGACCATGTAGAACGAACCATGGGCGAAATTCATGATCCTGGTCGTTCCGTAGACCAGCGATAGCCCAAAGGCAAAGACGCAGTAGATGGCTCCCTGGGTTATTCCGCCGGCCAGAACCTCGAGCCATTGCCCCATTTATCGTCCGATCGACTCGCAATCCCAGATATGCTGCCTGCGCTGTCAGTGGCGCCGCGCATGGGGGGTGCCTTTTGCTCGCAGGGCGGGAAATTGCGCTTCAGCGCCGTTGAAGTCCTACTTCATCCAGGGGGGCGTTTGGAATGCAACGTTCTTCTTTGTCCCGATCATGATCTGCTTCACCCCGTCGCCCTGGACTTGAAGGAGTTGCGCCGGCACCGTCTCGTCACTCGACGTCACATACTGCTGATCGTTGAATTTAACGACGCCAGTAATACCGTCATACGGATTGTCGCGAAGTGCACCGGCAATGGCGGCATAGTCCGTCGCCGAACCAGCCTTGTTGACGGCGGCTGCCCACAACATGACTTCATCATAGATTTGTGCCGCGACGCTCAAGGGAGGTTCCTCATTGTATTTCTGCCTCCATTTTTCCGCGAACGCGCGGCCTTTGTCGTCGGGCCGCTGGGCTGACAAAGTCATACCTAGCACCCCCTCTGCGGCACCGGTCTTGATGATTTCACCGAAAGCAGGAACGCTGGCGGAATAGCCGGCATAGAGCAAGGACTGCTTGGACGGATTGTCGTGGAACTGGCTGATCATCGCGTTTACGGAAGCCGGATCCAGGAGCTCCATATAAATCAGCGATGGGTTAGCCGCTCGAATCTTGCTGAGGATCCCACTCCACTCCTTGGTGTCGTACGGGACCTGCTCGTTGACGACCACCTCCCAACCGAGCTTTTCGGCAACCTCGCGCGCTCCCTTCGTGGTGTTGATTTCCCAGTCGTAGGGGCCGGCGATAATGGCCAATTTCTTATTTGGGAATTCGTAGCCGAGCGACATCAGCTGTTGGAACGTGATCCGCCCATAGTTGATGTCGACGTCGGAGCCCATGAAGATGCTTTTGCATTTCATCTTTTCCATGAGCTCGACGACATTAGAGGTCGCGTCGTTGTTGATGTAGGGAATCGGATAGGGGCAGAACGCGGGAATATCCGGCCCCATGCCACCATAACCGTTGATCAGGACCTGCACGTTCTTGCGCTCGACGAGATCCGTGGCGGCGGCCTGCAGCTTGTCGGGCGTCAAA
>DATBMX010000171.1:0-3012 GCA_036554625.1 Aestuariivirgaceae bacterium | reverse complement strand
TCTGGCATCATCTCTACGGCTGGCTGTCGAAAGCGGAATTCAGCCTCGGCCTCGCGCTCGCCTTGTCGCATGCCATGGGACTCGTCGCGCACGAGGCGACGATCGAGTATTTGGTCGATCTGGCCATCGAGGTGCAGACGGTGCGGAGCTGCCTGACCGCTACCGAATGTGATCCTCGGTTTACGGCAGAAGGTTATTGCGTTCCCAATCACAGCCATCTCGCGGTCGGCGGCATTGCCATCTTGAAGGCGCGCCAGCGCATGGCGGAGATCCTGCGGGCCGTGCCGGGCTCGTCGCTCGTGGTCGCCCCGTCGGACCGCGATCTCGCTGCGCCCGAGGTGGCGTCCGGGCTGGCGGAAGCGTTCGGCGGCGGGGGGTATACGGCGCTGCAGCGTTCGGCCTTGTTGCAGATGGCTTGGGACCACGTCTCATCAGCCCTCGACGGCCGCGAGTCGGCTTTCGAGCTGCATGCCAGCGGTGGCCTCCCCGCTTGGCGTGGCCGGCTGCGCCGCAACTTCGAGCGTTACAACGAACTCGCGAACGCGGTGCTCCGCTCGCTCAACTTGGGCATGCCGGAAATCGATCTCAGCAGCATTCGAGAGGTGCCGTGGGCGCCGCGCCGGGCGGTCACCCCGTCTGTCTCCCCCTCTGAAACGCCCTCTCATCAATCCCATCAGCGTACCTTGTAAGGCGGCTGCGGACCGTACGCAAGTGAAGTCAACAGGTGGAGTCATCGCCATGAGTCAAGCAAAACCCACGCCCTCTCAACCCGGATCGTCACCGGTTGAGTTGCATGCCTTATTAGAAGAGGAACGTCAGCAATCCGGTATCGTCTTTGATCCCCGCTCGCCAGAGCTGCGCGCCAATCCCTACCCACGCCTCCATGAACTCCGTGCTACCGACCCGGTGCATTGGAGCCCGTTGCTTGCCGCATGGCTCTTAAGCCGTTATGACGATGTCCAAAAGCTCTTCCGACAGCCCGGACTCTCAAAGGACTTCCGCAACGCTCCCCCTAGTCCGCTTGGTGGCCGGGACGCGACCTCGCCCGCTGGAACGCCGACGATGTTACGGTTGGATCCGCCGGACCATACGCGTCTGCGCTCCTTGGTGAGCAAGGCCTTCACACCCCGCGCGGTCGAAGCGTTGCAGCCCCGCATCCAGACGATTGCGGATGACTTGCTGGATGCGGTCCCAACAGATGTGCCGTTCGACCTCATGCAGGCATTTGCCAATCACCTGCCCGTGATCGTCATTGCCGAGCTGCTCGGCGTCCCGGCTGCCGACCGCGAGCAGTTTAAAACCTGGTCTACCGATCTCATTCTCGGTGCTGGCGCGTTCAGAAGTCCCGATGCCCGCGCGCGGCGCGAAGCGGCCCGAGCTCAGTTGCTCGCCTATTTCGAACGCGTGGTGCAGGAACGCCGCCGGGAGCCGCGCGCCGATCTGATCAGCGCCTTAATCAAGGCCGAGGAGCAGGGCGATCGCTTAAGCGAGGCGGAGCTCCTGGATACCTGTATCCTCCTGCTCGTGGCGGGAAATGAAACCACGACCAATCTGATTGGCAATGCGATGCTGGCCCTCCTGCAACACCCGGACCAGCTGCAACTGCTACAGCGCGATTCGGCCCGTATTGGGCAGGCAGTTGAAGAACTGCTCCGCTATGACAGTCCGGTCCAACTGCTGCGGCGCCTGTTGACCACGGAGATCGAAATCGGCGGCAAGTGTATCGCGCCCGGCACGGTGGCGATCGTCCTCGTCGGCGCCGCCAACCGCGATCCTGACGTGTTCCCCAACCCGGATAGGCTCGACATCACGCGCCGTGGCGCCAGTCACATCTCCTTTGGACACGGTATCCATTATTGCCTGGGCGCCCCATTGGCTCGGGCCGAGGCCAGCATTGCCATCACGACGCTCCTGCGCCGTTTCCCCCGTCTCCAGCTCGCCACGGAGCCGCCGGTCTGGCGTCCTGCTCTCGCGTTGCGTGGTCTGGAGGCTCTACCCGTCATACCGGGCATCTCAGTCCATTGAGACCGGTACCCGCTACCAAGATACGCCCATCTATCGCCCCTCTCAGTTAAGTATTTCCGGCGTTTGACCGAGACAAACCAGGGATGAAGAGTTCACGGTCAATCGTTTACCGGAGTGCAAGACGGCGAGGGAGCGGGCATGGATCACGTTCAGCGTGGAAAGCCCACATGCCACTATGTAGCGAGACTGCTCGCCTTGGTCATGCTGGTTCTGGCCTCGGAAGGGGAATCCGAGCATGCCGAGCTGCCGCTCTACCCGCTCTACCGGATTCCGGTACGTGTTCATGTGGGAACCAGCTCGCTCGCATTGGACGCGGTTCTGATCTATCTCCGTGAAGTGAATCTGATCTGGGAACATCAAGCGGCGATATGTTTCGAGTTTGAAGTCGTCCGGCATAACCGGACCGAGGACGATGGCTTTGATATCTTCTTTAAACCTGAACTCGAAGTCTTACCTGGTTATAAGGTGATCAGCGGCCTGCACCAAGGTGACCACGATATCCAAGTGCGCGATGTACCGGATTTATACGATGCCCCGCCCGCGATTGTGACCAAAGGCGCCCGCACGACCGCACACGAGCTGGGTCACGCTCTCGGTCTCCAGCACGATGAACGTTCCAATGCGTTCTTGATGCGCTCCGGGCATCAAGGAATTCAACTGCAACCCCACGAAATCCGCATCGCTCGGGGCCATGCGGCTCTTAGAACCCTTCCGGTTGCGAAACGGCTGACGTGCCAGCCGCCGAAGTTGAATCCGCAGGATATCAGGGTGACTCACCAATATCCTTGATTTTGTTTCTCTTATCATTCATACCTCCCCATCCGGTCGCGTACCCGAGGCCTGTGGGTAATTGTCACCACCCCGTTCTCCAGATCAACCCATTATACGCAGCTTGTAGAATCGAATTTTGGATTGTCTTCGCGACTTCCTCAGACTTCCATGCAGCTGACAACTCCGTAGTTGCTGTCCGCTCCCATTGAAGGATGC
>DATBMX010000138.1:0-12258 GCA_036554625.1 Aestuariivirgaceae bacterium | reverse complement strand
ACCGCCTCCTGTCTGTGGCTGGTGGCGTAGCATATGTCTTCCTTTTGCGGTCCTTGGATGTGCGGAAACCGCCGTTTCAGAACCTCCAGTATTTCACGCGTGTCGTCGACCGACAGCGTCGTCTGCGTCGTATAGGCCAGCCGTTCCGGGTCGTGCGGAGTGAAGGCTTCGGCGTCGGCGATCGACTCGATCAGGCGCACCGCGCCCTCCGGCAGCTGGCCCATCGTGCCGATCACTTCAGGATGGCCCTTGTGGCCGATGAGAAGGATTTCAAGACCTGCGCGAAACTGCCGCTCCGCTTCGATATGAACCTTGGTGACGAGCGGGCAAGTGGCGTCGATGTGGCGAAGCCCTCGATCGCTTGCCGCCTCGGGCACACTCTTTGGCACGCCATGCGCGGAGAAGATCACTGGATGAGTGCCTGCGGGGATTTCGTTGAGCTCTTCGACGAAGATGGCGCCCTTCCGCCTCAGATCATCGACCACGAATTTGTTGTGAACGATCTCGTGGCGCACATAGACGGGCGGCCCGTGTTTCCTAAGCGCCTCCTCGACGATTCGGATGGCGCGCACAACGCCCGCGCAGAAACCGCGCGGTGCTGCGAGCAGCACCGTGATCTGGGGGTTTTTGTCACTCATTGCGGCCGATACTTGGATGAGCGCAGATCGAAATGTCAAGTAAACGGCTGATTGAGCATGAGCCGTCGCATTTGCTTGACAAATGGTCCTCCGCCGATAGGGTGTGCGCGCTTCCGGCAGGCTTTCACATCCGGCTGGAGGCGGCTGAAAGCGGGAGAGACCGGATCAGATCCGGCGCCGAAGGAGCAACCGCCCCGGAAACTCTCAGGCACCAAGGACCGCTTGAGCCGCGATCTCTGGAGAGCAGCGGTGTTTCACCGCTCACCGAAGGGCGTAAGCCTTGTGCCTTGGGACAACACCCGGGCCTCTGGCGAAATCTCTCAGGTTCTCTGACAGAGGGGGCCAGTCTGGAAACACCAGGCTGTGCCGACCTATGTCCAGGACCTGGGAATGACGAATGCCTGAATCCTCTGCACCGAGCGGCGCCCTCGAACGCACGGCCCTTTATGATCGTCACGTGGCCCTCGGCGCCCGCATCGTGCCTTTCGCCGGCTATGAGATGCCGGTGCAGTTTCCTGCAGAGATAATTGCCGAGCACACCCACACGCGCCAGGCCGCCGGACTGTTCGATGTCTCCCACATGGGCCAGGCGCTTCTGGTCGCTCGCGATCACGAAACGGCGGCGCGCTTTTTGGAACACCTTGTTCCCGGCGATGTTCTCGGCCTCTCCGAAGGCCAGATTCGCTACACGCAGCTCACCAATGAGCATGGCGGCATCATCGACGATCTGATGGTGACGCGCGATCCTTCTGCGCAGGGGGAGGGCAGGCTCATGCTGGTCGTCAATGCCTCGCGCAAGCAGGTCGACTATGCCTGGCTTGAGCAGAATTTGCCCGCTGGAGCACAGCTCACGCGGCTCGAGGATCGCTCCCTGTTGGCTCTCCAGGGCCCGCGTGCGGAGGCCGCGCTGTCCCGCTGTTGTCCGGAAGCGGCGGGCCTCTCGTTCATGTCGGCGGCTCAGGCGCGATTTGATGGCGTCGCCATCAAACTCGCGCGCTCGGGCTACACGGGCGAGGATGGTTTCGAGCTGTCGATTCCGACCGAGCATCTGCTTGTCGTCTATGAGCGCCTTCTCGCTCAGCCCGATGTCAAGCCAATAGGGCTCGGCGCCAGGGATTCGCTGCGGCTTGAAGCAGGCCTCTGCCTCTATGGACATGACATCGACGACGCCACGAGTCCGGTTGAGGCGGGTCTCGCCTGGTCGATCGGCAAGCGTCGTCGCGTGGAAGGTGGCTTCACGGGCGCTGAGAGGATCCTGGCGGAGTTGAAGAAGGGCCCGTCGCGCCGCCGTGTCGGCATTTTGCCTGAGGGTCGCTCGCCGGCCCGCGAGGGGAGCGCGATTTGGGCGGAGGGCCGCAGCATTGGCCGGGTCACGTCCGGCGGCTTTGCGCCGACGCTCGGCCGTCCCATCGCCATGGGCTACGTCGAGAGCAAATTCGCCGCGATCGGAACGCGCGTCCAGCTCATCGTGCGCGACAAGCCCTTGCTCGCGGAAATCGCGAGCCTTCCCTTCGTGCCGCACCGTTACAAGAAATGACAGGAGACCGCCAATGAGCGACGTTCGCTACACCAAGGACCATGAGTGGATCAGGATAGAGGGCGACACCGCCACCATCGGCATTACCAATTATGCCCAGGAGCAGCTTGGCGACGTCGTGTTCGTCGAGTTGCCGCCCGTCGGCAAGAAGCTCGCCAAGGGCGATGATGCGGCCGTGGTGGAATCGGTCAAGGCGGCGAGCGAAGTCTATGCGCCCGTGTCGGGTGATGTCATCGAGATCAACAGTCTCATCGCCGCCGAGCCGGGCAAGGTGAATGCCGATCCGGAGAACGCCGCCTGGTTCCTGAAGCTGCGTCTCGCCGACAGGAGCGAGCTCGACGGCCTCATGGATGAGGCCTCCTACAAGGCATTCATCGCAGAGTCTCATTAGGGAGAGAAATCATGGCCCTGCCACGCATGCGCCTCGAGGAATTGGAGCCCGGCGCGAATTTCATTCCCCGCCACATCGGGCCGAACGAGGCCGAGATTGCCGAGATGCTGAAAGCCCTGGGCTCAGCCTCCCTCGATGAATTCATCGACAAGGCCGTCCCGAAGAAGCTTCGCGCCAGGCGGCCGCTCGATCTTCCCGCACCCAAGTCGGAGCGCGCGGCGCTTTCCTATCTTCGCAGCATGGTGGAGCGAAATGAGGTTTTCACCTCTATGATCGGCATGGGCTATTACGGCACCATCACGCCCAAGGTCATTTTGCGCAATGTGCTGGAGAATCCCGGCTGGTACACGGCTTACACGCCCTATCAGGCGGAAGTGAGCCAGGGCCGCCTTGAAGCTTTGCTCAATTTCCAGCAGATGACCGTCGATCTGACCGGGCTTGCGCTCGCCAACGCGTCGCTTCTCGATGAAGCCACCGCCGCGGCCGAAGCCATGGCCATGGCGAAGCGAGCCGCCAAATCCTCCTCGAACACGTTTTTCATCGACCGCGACACTCATCCACAGACCATCGGCGTGGTCGAGACGCGCGCCAGAGGCTTCGATATCAAGACCATCGTTGGCGATCCCCTGAAGGACCTCAAAGCGGCGGAGGTGTTCGGCGCGCTCCTGTCCTATCCCGGATCATCGGGCGAGATCCGCGATTTTCGCCCATTGATCGCCAAGCTCCATGAGGCGGGCGCCATCGTGGCAATGGCCACCGATCTCTTGGCGCTTGCGCTGCTGGCGCCGCCGGGAGAGCTTGGGGCCGACATTGCCTTTGGCTCGTCCCAGCGTTTCGGCGTTCCCATGGGCTATGGCGGTCCGCATGCCGCCTTCTTCGCCACGCGCGATGAATACAAGCGCCTCATCCCCGGCCGTGTCATCGGCGTATCCGTCGACAGCAAGAAGAACCCGGCGCTGCGCATGGCCCTGCAGACGCGCGAGCAGCACATAAGGCGCGAAAAGGCGACGAGCAATATCTGCACCGCCCAGGTGCTGCTTGCCGTTATGGCGTCCATGTTCGCCGTCTACAACGGCCCCGAGCGTATCCGCCGCATGGCCGAGCGCACGCATCGCTTCGCGCAGATCTTCGCCGCCGCCGTCAGATCCTTCGGCTATGAGGTGAAGACCCGCGCCTTCTTCGACACCGTCACCTTGCACGTGCCAGGCCGCGCCCACATGCTTCTTGCCAAGGCGCGCGAGAAGCGCATCAACTTGCGTTTCGTCGATGCCGACTATCTTGGCGTTTCATTCGACCAGTCAACCCGGCGATCCGAGCTTGAGCGGCTGCTCGCCTGTTTCAAGACCGACGCGCTCGATCGCATCGACATCGATCGGCTGGATGAACATCTGATCGAGGTTGTCCCTGAAGATCTCGCGCGCCGATCGCCCTATCTCACCCACCCGGTCTTTTCGTCCTATCACTCGGAAACCGAGATGCTGCGCTATCTGCGCTATCTGCAGAGCAAGGATATTGCGCTAGACCGCTCCATGATTCCCTTGGGTTCCTGCACCATGAAACTCAACGCCACGACCGAGATGATTCCCGTCACCTGGCGCAACTTTGCCATGCTGCACCCCTTCGCGCCTCTCGAGCAGACGCAAGGCTATCAGCAGCTCTTCGAAGAACTCGAGGCGATGCTCGCCGAGATCACGGGTTTCGATGCCGTTTCTCTCCAGCCCAACGCCGGAAGCCAGGGCGAATATGCAGGGCTTCTCGCCATCAGGAATTATCATGAGGGCAGGGGCGAGGCGCACCGCGCCATATGCCTCATTCCCGTTTCCGCCCATGGCACCAATCCCGCATCGGCCGCCATGGCCGGCCTCAAGGTGGTCGTCGTCGCTTGTGACGCGCAGGGCAATGTCGATGTTGCCGACCTGCGCGCCAAGGCGAAGCAGCATGGCGAGAATCTCGCTGCCCTGATGGTGACCTATCCCTCGACGCACGGCGTCTTCGAGGAAGCGATCAAGGAGATCTGCGACATCGTGCACGAGCATGGCGGCCAGGTCTATCTCGACGGGGCCAATCTCAATGCGCAAGTGGGCCTCATGCGCCCTGCCGAGCTTGGCGCCGATGTCTGCCATATCAATCTGCACAAGACCTTCTGCATTCCCCACGGGGGCGGCGGACCCGGCATGGGGCCGATCGGCGTGAAGGCGCATCTTGCCCCCTATCTCCCCGGACACCGCGTCGTTCACGGAGTCAATCCCGCCGCCGGGCCCAATCAGGCGCAAGGGCAGGTGTCGGCTGCGCCCTGGGGCTCGTCGTCGATTCTGCCGATTTCCTGGGCCTATATCGCCATGATGGGAGGGGAAGGTTTAACCCGCGCCACCAAGGTCGCCATTCTAAACGCGAATTACGTGGCCAAGCGCCTGGCGCCGCATTTTCCCCTCGTCTATGCCGGCCCCCACGGCCATGTTGCCCATGAATGCCTCATCGACATGCGCGATCTGCGCGACCGCTGTGGCATCACGGTGGAAGATGTTGCCAAGCGCCTCGTCGATTTTGGCTTTCATGCGCCGACCATGTCCTTTCCCGTCCCCGACACGATGATGGTCGAGCCAACCGAGTCCGAGAGCAGGCGCGAGCTCGACCGCTTCTGCGCGGCCATGATCGCAATTCGCGAGGAGATCCGCGAGGTCGAGGAGGGCAGGGCGGACAGGAGCGACAATGTTCTGAAGAACGCGCCGCACACGCATCACCTCCTGCTTGAGGACTGGAAGAAGCCCTATTCGCGTGAAAAGGCCTACTTCCCCCTGAGCTCGGGGCGTGACGACAAATTCTGGCCGCCGGTGGGGCGGGTCGACAATGTCTATGGCGACCGCCATCTCGTCTGCACCTGCCCGCCGCCCGAGGCCTATCTCGAAGCGGCGGAGTGATCTTCGCTTGGGGACTCGTCATTCCAGCGAAGGGATGGCGTCATGGCCGTCCTCGGGCCTGACCCGAGGATCAACACGGCCATCCCTTGCAGGCGGCAGATGAGCGGATCAAGTCCGCGCATGACGGCCTGACGATCCTAGTTCAGCTTGTCCCTGAGGTCTGCGATGCTGCGGTCGATGAGCCGTGCCCCGGAAGGGCCCTTGAGCTCCTCCTTGAGCACCTGGCTCGCCAGGGCGACGGCTTTTTCTGCCGCCGTCGAGCGCACCTCCTTGAGCGCCGCGGCCTCCGCCTGGGCGATCTTTTGCTGCGCCGCCGCCGAACGCCGTTCGACGAGCTCCGTGAGCTTGGCGCGCGTCTCGGCGGCATAGGCCTCGGCGTCCCGCCGCGCTTGCGCCACGATCCGGTCAGCCTCGGACTTCGCCTCGATTCGCTTCTTCTCATAATCCTTGAGCAGAGCCTCGGCGTCCTGCCTGAGCTTTTCGGCATCTGCCAGAGTCTTGGCGATGGCGGCTGCTCGTTCATCGAGGGCGGCGATGATCTTGTCCGGCAACTTCATATAGAGGAACAGCCCGATCAGCAGCACGAACGCCACTGCCACCCAGAATTCGGCATTCTGAAAGATCTCCATGGCCTATTCCGCGTCCGTCTTGCTCGGCGCTCTGGCGCTCAGCCCCCGGGCGGCGCCCTTCGTGCTCGCCGTGATGCCGGCGAGCTCGGTCACGATTTCTGCCGCCAGATCGGCTGCGACCTTTTCGATGTCGGCCATCGCCTTGGCCTTGGACTGAGCGATCGCCTTTTCCGCCGCCGAGACTCGTTCGTTGATCTCACCCTCGACCTTGGCGCGCTCCTGCTCGGTCTCCCGCGCAAGTTTCTCCCGCGTCGCCTGGGCGATGGCATTTCCCTTTGCCCGCGCTTCCGCCAGTGCCGCCTCATAGTCTGCGATGGCCTTTTCCGTCGCGGCTTTGAACCGCTGTGCCGCGGCAAGGTCGTCGTTCACCTGCTTCTGCCGCCGCTCGATGACCCCACCCACCCGAGGCAGCGCCACGAAGCGCATGATGAAGAACAGGGCGAGAAAGGATATGGCAAGCCAGATCAGCTGTGGCGGCCAGGTTTCGATATTGAGTTGCGGCATCTGCGTGCTTTCGGCGGCTTCGCTCCCGCTTTAGCCGAACAGGATCAGCATGGCCACGGCGAAGCCGATGAGGCCTGTGGCTTCGGCGAAGGCGAAGCCCAGAAACAGCGTGCCGCGCTGCCCTGCCGCCGCCGTCGGATTGCGCAACGCACCCGAGAGATAATTGCCGAAGATGTGGCCGATGCCGACGCCGGCCCCGCCGAGCGCAATGGCGGCGATGCCCGCCCCGATCATTCGTGCTGCTTCAATTTCCATGATGGTCTCCTTGATCTGAGGGTGAAATTAATGGTCAACGTGCAGCGCATCGTTGAGATAGAGGCAGGTGAGCAGGGCGAATACATAGGCCTGCAGCACCGCCACCAGCAATTCGAGCGCATAGATGGCGACGAGCGCCATCAGCGGCAGCCAGCCGGCGAGCACGCCGAGCATGATGACGAAGCCGGCGATGACTTTGAGCATCATGTGTCCCGCCATCATATTGGCGAATAGCCGGATCGACAGGCTGAACGGCCTGATGAAATAGGAGATGATCTCGATCGGCACGACGAAGGGCAGAAGGACTTGAGGCACCCCTGCCGGCACGAATAGCCTGAAATATCCCGCGCCATGCTTGATGAAGCCGATGGCCGTGGCCCCGATGAACACCACGAGCGCCAGCGCCAGCGTCACGATGATATGGCTTGTCACCGTGAAGGCGCCGGGGATGAGCCCGAGCAGATTGGCAGCGAGAATGAAGGCGAAGAGCGTGAACACGAAGGGGAAATAGCTCCGTCCCTGCGGTCCCAGCACCTCTTCCGTCATGCCGAAAACAAGATCGTAGAGGCTCTCCGCTACCGACTGCAGCCGCGTCGGGATGAGCCGGGTGGGTGCCGTAAGCATGAGAAGGCTGACGAGCGCCACGGCGATGAGAGCCCACAGCCCGGAATTGGTGAGCGACAGATCGAGCCCGCCGATGTGGATGGGAATGATCGGTTCGATCTCGAACTGGTGGATGGGATCGATGGCGCTGTGGCCTTCCCCGCTCTGCGCCGCCTCGCCGCCGGTCGAATGTTCTGTCGTGGTCGTTGCCAAGCTCGTCAGTCCTCGTCGTCGTCCAGAACCGGCCGCGCCGGCTCCGATCCCGCCTTCCCGCCCATCAGCGCATCGGCCTGCTTGCTCTGGCTGAGGCGCATGACATTGACGACGCCGGCGGCAAAGCCGAAGGGCAACAGGATCAGCATCAGCCAGGGCTTGGTGCCGAGCCACCGGTCGAGCAGCCAGCCAACACCCATGGCGACCGCAATTCCCACCACCAGTTCGGTGATGGCCCTGGTGGCGAGACCGAGCGCCGATCCTTCCTCTCGCCTGGAAGACTCGTCGGCAGATCGGGCCTGCCGGCTTTGCTCGAGCCGCCGCGAGAGTTCCTTGAGCTTTTCGTGAGCCATCAAAATCGGCCCGGACCATAATTGGGGGGTGTCATGGTGTCAAGCTGCTGGAATACGCTCTAAGCGGTTCATTTCACGAAAGAATCATCGACGAAGGCGACGCTGCGTCGTTTTGCGCTCCACACCGCTCCTCCACTCAAAATTGCCGCTATTGGTTCATCTCGGGTTCATTTGCTCGCGCTAGAAAAAGGAAGCGGACGGCGCGCAAGATTGGAGATGACTCATGCCATCGGAACTGTTGACGCGGATCATCATCGCCAACGGCGTCGCGCTCTTGTTTGCACTCATTGCGGGCTCCCTCACCGGGGCAAAAGCCGCGCAAGCCCTGCTGCTGATGTGAGGATCAGCTCGCCTCGCGCAGGCCCTCGGCCGTTTCGAGATCCACCGACACGAGCTGGCTGATCCCGCGCTCCATCATGGTGACGCCGAACAGCCGGTGCATCCGCGCCATCGTCAACGCATGATGGGTGATGATCAGAAAACGCGTGTCGGTGCGCTCGAGCATCGCATCGAGAAGATTGCAGAAACGCTCGACGTTGTGATCGTCTAGCGGAGCGTCCACCTCATCCAGCACGCAGATTGGCGAAGGATTGGTCAGGAACACGGCGAAGATCAGCGCCATGGCGGTAAGAGCCTGTTCCCCGCCCGACAGAAGCGACAGGACTTGCGGCTTCTTGCCTGGCGGATGCGCGAGAATCTCGAGCCCTGCCTCGAGCGGATCATCCGACTCGACGAGCTGCAGCTCCGCCTTGCCTCCGGCGAAGAGGGTGGTGAACAGGGTCCCGAAATTCTGGTTGACCGTGTCGAAGGCCTCGAGCAGCCGCTGGCGGCCTTCCCTATTCAGGCTCTGGATTCCCGCTCTGAGCTTGGCGATCGCCTGAAGCAGATCGTCCTTCTCCTTGACGAGACCGTCGAGCTGCGCCTGCACGGCCTGCGCTTCCTCTTCGGCCCGAAGGTTGACGCCGCCCAGCCGCTCGCGGTCCTCGCGCAGACCCGCGAGCGTGCCTTCGATCTCCTCTTGCTGCGGCAGCGATTCAAGCTCGAAGCCGGCCGTTTGCGCCACGTCCCCGGGTTTGCAGCCGAGCACATCGGCGATCCGCCGTTCATAGTCGCGATGCCGCGCGCGCGCCGCCTCCACCATGGCGCCCGACCGTCCGTGCTCTTCCCTGCTCGCCGACAGCTGGTCTTGGAGGCCTCTCTGCCTGCCCTCAGCCTCTTTGAGCACGCTCTCCGCCTGCGCCAGCGCATCGGCAGCGAGATTGCGCAGGGATTCAGCCTCCTGTAGAGCGCTCAACAGTTTCTTGCGCTTGTCCTCGATCTGCACCGGCAGGAAGGCGAGCTCTTCCAGCGCCTCGCGCGCGGCAGACGCCCGCTCCTTGAGTTCATCGATCTGGCCCTCGGCCCGCTTGAGCCGGTCCGTCCACTCTCTGCGATCGCGCTCGATGCCTTCGAGCCGCTCTGCCCGGCTCTTCACCTCGCGTTCGAGCCCGTCATGGCGCGCCCGCGCTTCGCCATAGAGTGTGCGCTGCCGGTTGAGCGCCTCCCGCAGATGGTTCACCTCCTGCTGCAGAGCGTCGGTGCCGGGCATCAGGCTTAACTCCGTTTCCGCCTGCTGCAGCCGTTCGCGCGCTTCCGAAAGGCCCTCATCGAGCCTGCGGCCGGCTTCATCGAGGGCGCTGATCTGCTGCAGACGATCCGTCATTTGCCGTTCTTGCTGTCCAAGCGCCCGCCGCGCCGCATCGACGGCTGCCGTCGCCGCGCGCCACGATTCATGCTGCATTCGCTCGCGGCTTGTCGCCAGCTCCACCGTCTGCTGCGCAGCGTCGAAATCGCGCTTGACGGCGTCGGCGCGGGAGCGCGCCGCTGCCGCCCCGATTTCGAGCGAGGCCAGGCGATTGCGTTCGGCGAGCCGCCGTGCCGCGGCCGTCGGCGCCTCAGCCGCCGCGCTGAACCCGTCCCAGCGCCACAGATCGCCCTCCCTGCTGACGAGTCTCTGGCCGCGCAGAAGCTGGTTTTGCAGAGCGCGCCCCATCTGCCGGTCGACGACGCCGACATGGGTGAGACGGCGGGCAAGTGCGGGAGGGGCGGCGACGAATTTCGACAGTGGCTCGGCGCCTGCCGGGAGCAGCGCCGCATCGGAAAGCGGCGGCAGCGACCGCCAATGCACCGGCGCCGTCTCCTCGGCCGACGCTTCGAGCTCATCGCCGAGCGCAGCTCCCAGCGCCGCCTCATAGCCCGGCTTGACCGAGAGAGCGTCGATGAGCGGCGGCCACTGCTGGCCGTGGTTGCCCCTGAGCAGCTTGCTCAAGGTCAGGACCTCCGTTTCGACGCGCTCTGAAGCGCGCCGCGCCTCATCATAGGACCGGCGCGCTTGCGCCTCCTCTTCGCGCGCTTGGCGCACCTCGATTTCGGCGGCGCTGGCGTTCTGCTCGCACTGCAGCGCGGTTGCCAAAGCCGACTCAACGGCCTGCGACAGCCTGTAGATTTGGTCCTGTGCGCCGGCATTGGCCGCGAAGCTCCTGCGCCGGCTGGAGACGTCTGCGATGTCGCGTTCGAGCTTGCTCAAGCGCGCGCGCTGATCGTCGATGATGCGGGCAAGGCTGTTGCGCCGCGCCGCCAGCTCCATCAGCCGCGCGTTGCTGGCGTCGGCTCTCTCCTGCGCCTGCGCCAGTCCCTGCGCCGCCTCCTGCAGGGCTATGGCCGCTTCCTCGCGGGCATGAGCCTCATCGCGCTGAACCGACTTGATCAGCTCTTCTTCTTCATTGAGCCGCGCCAGCACGTCGGTCGTGTCGCGCATGGCCTCGCCTTCGCGTTCGAGGTCGCGCTCGGCCTGGGCAAGCCGCGCCTGGAGGTCGCTGCGCCGCGCCTTCGTTCGCGCCTCTTCCTCGTCGAGCGCCTGCCGTTCGAGATTGAGCCGCTGCAGCGCCGCGGCGCGCCCGGCCTCCGCTTCCCTGAGTCTCGGCAGGCCCTCCGATATGCTGTCGCGCTGGCGCGTGGCCTCGGACAGTGCCCGCGTATGCTCGGCGAGCTGCCGCGTGATTTCTTCAAGCGCCGCCTGCTCGCGCTTTGCCGTTTCCTCGGCCTCCGCCCAGGCGAGATAGAGCGAAGCGGCTTCGAGCCTGCGGATTTCCGCCGACAGCTGCTTGTACTTCTTCGCTTGCCGCGCCTGCCGCTTGAGGCCGCCGAGCTGGCTTTCGAGCTGCGCCACGACGTCGTCGAGCCGCTGCAGATTGCTTTCGGCCGCTTTGAGCTTGAGCTCCGCCTCGTGGCGGCGCGTGTGAAGGCCGGCGATCCCCGCCGCTTCCTCCAGAACCCTGCGCCGCGCCTGCGGCTTGGCGCTGATGAGTTCGCCGATCTGGCCCTGGCGGACGAGGGCAGGGGACCGCGCCCCCGTAGAAACATCCGCGAACAGGAGCTGCACGTCGCGCGCTCGCACGTCGCGCCCGTTGATGCGATAGGCCGATCCCGCCTCGCGCTCGATGCGACGTGCGATTTCGATCGCCTCGAGCTCGTTGAACTGCGGCGGCGCCTTGCGGCTGCCGTTGTCGAGCGTGACCATGACTTCCGCCATGTTGCGCGCTGGCCGCGCCGCTGTGCCGGAGAAGATCACGTCGTCCATGTCGGCGGCGCGCATGTTCTTCGTCGAGTTCTCTCCCATCACCCAGCGCAGCGCCTCGAGCAGATTGGATTTGCCGCAGCCGTTCGGGCCGACGATGCCCGTGAGCCCCGGCTCGATCAGGAGCTCGGTGGGTTCGACAAAGGATTTAAAGCCCGACAGTCGGAGCCGCGTGAATTTCATCTGGCCTCGAACCCTCCTTTGCCGGAGGGGTCCCCTCTTTGCCGCGGCCCGCTAGGCCGCCAGCGCCGCATCGATCATCTTCTTGAACTCGTCCAACGTCTCCACACCCCGCAAAATCTCACCATTGATGAAGAACGTCGGCGTCGAATCGACGCCGAACTCGCCCTCGGCCCGCTCTCGCGCCGCGAGGATGCCCTTTGCTACCTCCTCGTTCTTGAGGCAGGTGTCGAAGCTCTCCCGGGTGAAGCCGGCAAGCTGCGCGATCTTGAACAATTCATCGCGCGGATTGCCCTTCGTCCATGTCTCCTGCTGCTCGAAATAGATATCAAGGAGCGGGAAATACTTGTCCTGCGGCGCGCAGCGCGCCACCATCACTGCCGCCAGATCGACGTCGTTGAGCGGAAATTCGCGGAAGATG
>DATBMX010000120.1:0-6124 GCA_036554625.1 Aestuariivirgaceae bacterium | reverse complement strand
CACCGAATCCTGATCCGAAAAGACTCGCGCAGGCGCCTCGATCGTCCAACGCGACGGAGTCACCGCGCTCGTCTTGAAGATGCCGCGACCGAGATTGCCCTGGACGAGCCGCATGCCTCCGTCAGGGTTGAAAGGGTTGGAAGCAGGCCGAAGCATCGTCTCATCGCGAGAGGTGCTTGGCGGGTCGTCCCAGAGTAAGGTTTCGCCGTCAAGCCTGGGAGTGCGCGCGTAGTCCGCGAGACTTTCGCCTCCTATGGTCAGCACGTCGCCATGCAGCAGTCCGGCGTCGAGCAAAGTGGCGATCGTGAACGCCATTCCTCCGGCCGCATGGAACTGATTCACGTCGCCCGAGCCGTTCGGATAGATGCGGGCAATCAACGGGACGCAAGCAGACAGCCGATCGAAATCCTCCCAATCGATAACAATGCCGGCGGCCCGAGCGATTGCCGGCAGATGGATCGCATGATTGGTGGAGCCTCCCGTCGCCAGTAACCCGACCGCGGCGTTGACAATCGCCTTTTCGTCGACGACGCGGCCAAGCGGGCGATAGTCATTTCCAAACGGGCCGATCTCCCCCAGTCGATGAATGGCGGCGCGCGTGAGTTCCTGCCTTAGCTTGGTCGCGGGATTGATGAACGCGGCGCCAGGCATATGCAGGCCCATCACCTCCATCATCATCTGATTTGAATTCGCCGTGCCGTAGAACGTGCAGGTTCCCGGTTCATGATAAGAGGCGGCTTCGGCGTCGAGCAGTTTCCCGCGGTCGGCCTTGCCCTCGGCATGAAGCTGCCGAATGCGTTGCTTCTCCTTGTTCGGCAGTCCCGATGGCATCGGCCCTGCGGGTACCAGGATCGCCGGCAAATGACCAAAACGCAGAGCCCCAATCAACAGGCCGGGAACGATCTTGTCGCAAATGCCAAGCAGCGCCACGCTCTCGAACATTGAGTGGCTAAGCGCAACAGCAGTCGAGAGCGCGATGGTGTCGCGGCTGAACAGCGATAGCTCCATGCCGCGCTGACCCTGCGTAACTCCATCGCACATTGCCGGCACGCCGCCCGCGACCTGGGCCGTCGCGCCGATCTCGCGCGCGAACAGCTTTATTTGATCGGGATAGCGCCCATAGGGATTGTGCGCCGAGAGCATATCGTTATAGGCGGTGACGATGCCGATATTCATGGCCCTGCCGCGCCGGATCTGCGCCTTGTCCTCCCCGGCGGCGGCGAACCCATGGGCAAGATTTCCGCAGCTCAGACGAGGCCGGTCGACTCCCGACTCCCGCTCACGGGCAATGAAGTCCAGATAGGCTTGGCGAATTGAACTGGACCGCCTGGTGATGCGATCGGTGACAGCCGCGATTTCAGGGTGGAGGATCATGTCTCGCTCCAACGAATATCGATAGGCACTTTGGCGTCTGCCAGGACGCGCCCGATGGGTGTCGTTGAGCGTGCGCCATCATGCAAAGCACGCTCGACGATCGCGTGCTTCTCCGGCCCGGAGATCGTCACGAGAATCGAGCGTGCCGACAGAATGGCGGGCCGCGTCAATGTTACGCGCGCCACCGGCGCCTCGGCCGGCAAAGGGCAGGGCATCAGCCCCAAGGCCCGCCGTGCGGCCGGGCTGCCGAGCGCATCCTCCAAATCGGGTCCGGGAAAGATCGATGCGATATGGCCGTCCTTGCCGACACCGAGCCAGACCAGGTCCGGCGGCCATTTCAGGTCCGCGAGCTGCGCGTTAGCGAGTTGGCCGGCCACACGATAGTCGCTGGCTCCTTCCACAATGATCGGCACGACCTGGGCGCCTTTGGGCAGAAAGTGACTGGCGATCTCCGCATAGTTGCTGAGTGGACTTTCGGCGGGGACAAAGCGATCGTCGGTGGGCAAGATCGTCACCTGTCCCCAATCGATGCTGAGATTTGCCAGACACGTGAAGATGGAGATGGGTGATTTGCCGCCTGGCATCGCTAGCAGAGCCTCGCCGCGAGCATCGAGCGCTTGCGTGATCACGCGCGCGATATGTTTCGCGACGGCCGCGGACATCGCGGCAGGGGTATCGTAGACGCGCCACGTGGCCTCAATCATGCCAGCGCACTCCATCGCGCTTGGTCAGAGCGAGCGCGTCGACGGGGCCCCAGGTGCCGGCCACGTAGGACTGGACACGCATCTGATTTGCCTCCCAACCGTCGCGTATGCTGTCGGTCCACTCCCACTGCGCCTCGACCTCGTCGCGACGTACGAACAGAGTGGGGTCCCCTTCGAGGAAATCCAGCAACAGTCGCTCGTAAGCGATACGCCGGCGCACGCCGGCAAACGCGTTGGTGAGCGAGAGGTCGAGCGGGACCTCACGCAGACGAATCCCTTCACGGTCGAGTCCGGGCTCCTTCGCCATCACCAGGAGCCGGATGCTCTCCTCGGGCTGAAGGCGAATAATGAGCTTGTTCGGCTGAGCAAGCGCGCCCCTGCTTTCGAATATCGAATGAGGGACCTGCCGCAGCTGGATGAAGATCTCCGATTGCCGGTTCGGCAGCCGCTTGCCGGTCCGCAGATAGAAGGGAACCCCTTTCCAGCGCCAATTGTCGACATGTGCCTTCAGGGCGACGAAGGTTTCGGTTCCGGAGGCGGCGCCCAGCTCGTCGACGTAGCCCGGAACCGTCGAACCGCGCACCACACCTGCGACATACTGCCCGATGACAGTGTGCGTCGCAGCGGTCGCGCGATCGATCGCGCGCAGCGAGCGCAACACTTTCACTTTCTCGTCGCGCACCTCCGCCGCATTGAAGTGGGCTGGAGGTTCCATCGCCACCAATGCGAGGAGCTGCAGCATATGGTTCTGCACCATGTCGCGCAAAGCGCCAGCCTGATCGTAGAAGCCCGCACGCCCCTCTAGGCCCACCGTTTCGGCGACGGTAATCTGCACATGGTCGATTCCGCTCGCCTTCCACAGCGGCTCGAAAAGACGATTGCCAAAGCGGAGCGCCAACAGATTCTGCACCGTCTCCTTGCCCAGATAGTGGTCGATGCGGAATATGCGTTCTTCCGGGAAAGTGGCCTGCACAGCGTCATTGATTTTGCGAGACGATATGAGATCGTCTCCGAGCGGTTTCTCGAGCCCCACCCACGCATTCTCTCCCGTTAATCGTGCCGAACGCAGGCCCTCGATGGCCGGCTCAAGCAGGGTGGGCGCGATCGGGAGCAGGACGGCTACGTTTCGAATTCCGCCATTGGAAAGCACCTCCGGCAATACGCTGAAGCTCTGAGGGTCGGAGGCATCCACCGGAACGTAGTGCAGGCGCTGCAGGAATTCGGCGCATGAACTCGACGAATAGCGATCGTCCGACAGATGTTTCTCGAGGGCCGTCGCGGCCAGCGAACGAAATCCTTCATCACTCATCTCGCCGCGCGCTGCACCGACGATTGTTAGCCCGGACGGAAGCAGCCGATCGGCATGCAGGGCACAGAGCGAAGGCAGCAACATTCGCTGCGCGAGATCGCCCGTGGCACCGAAAAGCAAAAGGGTGTCTGCAGTTTGCGGCGTTTGTCCCATACTCGATAAGAGCCCGCTCTCAAGCGCGCTGGGGTTTAAGCCTCAACTGGGCTGAATGCAGAATTGAAGCAGCGGCGCCTAGAAATAACGTTCCGCATCTAGGAATTGTTGCCCCTGGAAGTTCGAGTTGCGTGCACCGCTACGCGTAAAAGAAGCCCCGCGCGGGGGACCTGCGGGGCTTCTTCCAAGGCGACCAGGGCATGCAAGGCAACGGCGCTCAAACTTCATAGGTGCAAGCGATGGCCTGCGAGCGGGCTTGGATACCCTCGACACCTCAACGGGAGCGCGGTCCGGACTGCAGGGAGGACCGCGCTGCTACCGTCAAGGCCAAACGCGATTGGACATGTACGGTTCCGCACAAAGTGGACGGGCCCATAACAAAGGGCGGCCCGGCGCGCCCCGGCTTACGGGGGTCGAGAGGTCTAACAGGGGATTGATGCGCCGGGCCTAACCAGCCGGGAAGATCGCCTTGCCATTTCGACTGGCTGTTCGAAAAACGCGCGGCGGAACCTGCATGTTCCGACGACAAAAAGGGCGTTCGCGCTAGGTGGGCGCCGGTACCGAGCCGAGCCAACTTCCCGAACTACCGAAGCGGCAAGGCTCTCACACCCTGGACGGGGCAACCTTTCGCCGAGGATGGGGTTGAGCCAAAGACCGAGCGCATAAACATCCGCGGGCCTGCCAACGCTGGCAGGTCGAACAGGGTCAAACGGAGTTGCATCGATGTCCGATGATAGAAGCCAAATCGGTGAATCCGATCGCGGCAGTCTTGGCGCTGATCACGAGGTGCGCTATCTGACCGAGCAATACGCCACCAGCTCGGATCGGTCGGGAGGATGGAATAACGTCCTAGCCTTGGTTGCGGTCGCCATCATGGCATTCGTCGTCATCGGTATTTTGTTGATGACTGGCGTTTTTAATCCGAACGACCCCATACGCCCCCTCAACACCGAACTGAAACAAGAGAGCTCTCAGGGCAGGACATAGCCCCTCTGCCGAGACGAGATCAAAGCACACAAAACAAAAGCCCCTGCGCGCGGGGCTTTTGCCAACGTCGGTGGGGACCAACCGGGGAGGGGAGGAAGCCTCGGCCAGTCCAGTCTAGCCTTATAACTCCGTAGCCGGATGGTGGGTTCCACTGCGGTGCAAGCCTGGACGCAAGCAGGCTCCCGAAAATCAAAGCTCTACCAAGTGCTTAAGGCCAAACCGATGGGGCGCTTTATTGGGCCGGCCCAATCGCCTGGCATGAAATTTCACGCCTGCCGGACGGCGCGCGCTAAGACTTGTTGAAGCGGAAGCGCCCGCGCCGCACAATCGCGTGCCTCGCGCATTTTCGAGGACGGCATGCACGACAAGCTCGAATTCATGATTGCACTGGCGCGCGAGCGGCATTTCGGCCACGCGGCGGAAGCCTGCGGCGTGAGCCAGCCGACGCTGTCGGCCGGCATCAAGCAGCTCGAGGACATGTTCGGCGTCCTGCTCGTCCAGCGCGGCTCGCGCTTCCAGGGCTTCACGCCGGAAGGCGAGCGCGTGCTCGATTGGGCACGCCGCATCGTCGGCGACACGCGCGCCATGCGTCAGGAGATCGAGGCGCTGAAGCATGGTCTCGCTGGGCATATCCGCATCGCCGCGATTCCCACGGCGCTCGCCATGGTCGCCATGATCACCACGCCCTTCCGCGCCCGGCATCCAAATGTGAGTTTCACCATTCTCTCGCGCAATTCGATCGAAGTTCTCGGGCTTCTGGAGAATCTAGAGGTGGATGCCGGGTTGACCTATCTCGACAACGAGCCGCTCGGGCGAGTGCAGACCGTGCCTCTCTACAGCGAGCAATACCGGCTGTTGGCCGCCTCCGACAGTCCGCTTGGCAACCGGGAATCGGTCACCTGGGCCGAGGTCGGCAAAGTGCCGCTCTGCCTGCTGACGCCGGACATGCAGAACCGGCGCATCATCGAGCAATTGCTGCGCGAGGCTGGGGCCGATGTCGCGCCGACGCTGGAATCGAATTCGGTGGTGGTGCTGTTCGCGCATGTCCGCACCGGCAAATGGGCAAGTGTCATGCCGGCGAAGCTCGCCGAGGTGCTCGGCCTGACCGAGAAGGTGAGGGCCATCCCGATCGTCGAGCCCGAGGTCACCCACTCCATAGGCCTGGTCGTGCCGCATCGGAATCCGCTGACGCCGTTGATCAACGCGCTGGTCAGCGAGGCGAAACAACTCGCGCCGCTGCTCGGCGCCGACAGTCCTCCAGCAAAGAAATCCGTGAGGCGGAATGAGAAGGCGCCAGTGCGCTAGGTCCATCGATTTGCAATACCGATCAGCCGATAAGTCTCTGTAATAGCGATAAGAAACTGGCACAGTCGGCTTGTGGCCTGCTCACGCGGTCCTTATCTCCTTGAAGGTGCCAGTGCCGTGTTCGGCATGGCCAAGCGATAGGGAATCCCTATCGGGCAATTCGCCTGCTTTGGTTGATTCCTCAAGGCTTTTTCCGCATTTTCGAGTCTGCACATTAAAGCGGCTGGGCATGCCACGATACGAGCCATGGAGCGATGAGCGCGCGAGCGAAATCATCGCGAAATACCGGCAT
>DATBMX010000079.1:0-2917 GCA_036554625.1 Aestuariivirgaceae bacterium | reverse complement strand
TCGTTCTCGCTCGTCAGCGTGCTTAGGAAAGCGAGGAGCTGCGCGCGCGCGCGATCGGCGAGCTCGAGATCGCGCGGCAGATCGGCGGAAAGCGATGCGCGCTCGACGATGCCGCTCTCGTAATGGCGTATGACCTGCGCGAGGCTCGCGAGCGAGCCGTCGTGCATGTAGGGCGCGGATCGGCCGATCTCGCGCAAACTCGGCGTCTTGAAGGCATGATCTGCGGCCTCCAGCCGCAGCACGGCACCGCGGCCGCGATCCTCACCGGGAAGCCCGATGTCGTGAAAGGCGTAATCCGTGAACGCCCACCCCGTGTGACAGTTGCTGCACCGAGCCTTGCCGGTGAACAGCCGAAACCCGGCGACCTCGTCGGGAGTGAGCGCTTTCGCGTCGCCTTCGATCCAGCGATCGAAGCGGGTCGGCGGCGAGACGAGGGTGCGCTCGAACGTGGCGATCGCCTTGGCAAGATTGTCTGCGCTCACCGTCGGGTCTTTTGGAAATGCAGCGGCGAATAGGCGCGAGTAGGCCGGATCGGTTGCGAGCAGCGCCGTCAGGGAAGCAACCGGCTGGCCCATTTCGTCGGGCGCTTCGATCGGCCCCGCCACCTGCTCTTCGAGACTGCGCGCACGGCCGTCCCAGAACACCGGTGATGCCCAGGCGAGATTCCACAATGTCGGAGTATGGCGCTTCAGGGGGCGATCCGGCACGCCCCGGCCGTGCTTGCGCCCGTCGGCGAAGCCCTTGGAGCGGATGTGACAGCTCGCACATGCCATGCTTCCATCGATGGAGAGCCGCTTGTCGCGAAACAGCCGCTCGCCGAGCGCGCGCTTCGCCTCGGTAAAGGGGTTCGACGCGGGAAACGGAACGGTGGCCGGACGACGGAACGTCGCCTTTATGGTCGCAAGCTCCGGATCGGCAGCTGAGGCTTCGGATACTGCCGTGGCATGCGAGTGCAGAGCGAAAGCCATTGCTCCGCCCGTGAGAACACCTGCGATGAAGGCGCAGGCGACGATACGCGGCAGCACTCCCCCTTCGACCTTGGCCGGTGCTTTCACATCAGTTTGCCGGCGGAAAGCTCGATGCGCGCGACATCGCTCAGAACCGCCCCCAAGTCCTTGACCGGAGTCTTGGGCGGCATCGGATTGGGCCAGCCCTTCTTGAGCTCCGCAAAGCCGGTGCGGAGCTTGTCGAGCGCTTCTGCATCCTTCTTTTCCAGTGCCGGGGCGACGCTTTCGATCATCTTCTCGGCCTGCCAGATGAAGCCGCGCGCATCCTGATATTCCACTGGCTTCGCGATGCGGCCGTTGACGATGGCTTCTTCATATTCTCCGGTCGCGGACTTCACGAGCTCGACCGCGGCTTCGACTGTGAAGCTCGCCCACTCGGTCTGCTTCTCCTTCAGGCCGGCATCCGCCGCTGCGAGCGCCTGATTGACGGCGGCCAGAGCTTTGGCGTAGTCGTCGCCGCCTTTTCTGGATTTCACCACATTGGCGAGCACCTTGAGCGCTGCCTCGAACGGCGGCACTTTGTATTCTTTGAGGCGGGCGCGAATGCCGCCATAAAGCTCCTCGGTCGGGTGACCAAAATGCGGATAAGCAGCGTTCCATTGACCGAGCTTCACCAGTTGGTCGCCGACCAGGAGATGACCACGGATCTGCTCGATCTTGAGTGCGAAATCGAGATCAGGCGGAAGCGATGGCTTTGCCCCCATCTCTCCGCCCGCCTCACCGGCCTCTCCACCAGCCCTGTGTTGTGCGAGCATGAGGCCCGAGGCCCTGACCCGGCCGACGGCGGTGGCGGTAGCGTCGTGGACGAGCGATTGAAGAATGACGCGGGAACCGGCCTCGATCGCAGGCCCCGCATTCGCCGCGCTGGTGCCAGCCACCACGACAGTACCGATACCAAGCCAGATTTTGGTTCTCGTTTTCATGAGCTCTTCCTGTGACGACTCGATGCCGTCGCTTACGTTGTAGAAAATCGAACTTGCCGACCAGTCATGTTGTCGGCGCCACAAGGTCCCTACACTACGACTGAAGCATTTGATCAGTCCAGCAAAGTCGTAGTTTCCAACTATTCCAATAAAATACTCGGGCAGTTACTTTCTAACTATTCCAATGAAAAGTTCAGGGAGAATGATCGTCCGATCATTCACTTAGCGCATGTGAATCGTGGCGTCTCGTCACAACACCCCTCTTGGCGAAGTCGAGCAAGATAAAAAAGGAAACGGTGCCATGCACATGCTGATCTGCAGGCGAGGACCGCAATAAAGTCACGCTCTTCCGGATTGCGCCACAAATTGCGAAACGCTGGCCGAGATTTTGCCGCAAATCGCGAAACCAAATTCTTCACGACGAAATACGCCTGAAACAGACGTGCAGTAAATTGGTTTCAATAAGACGGTTGCCTCATCCCCCCTCCCCCGAGGTTCCCTAGTGACCGTCTTATTGAAAGCCCCGCTTTCCCCGAGCGGGGTTTTCGCTTTTCCAGCCGCACGAAGCGCCGCCCGCAGGACTGCACCTGTGCCACGATCGGCTGGGCAGCCTCGGAGCCACGGCTTCGCGAGCACGGCTAAATCGAAACCGAACACTGTCCGCTGAGCCCATGATGGTACCGCCGAATTCGGCCATGGATTTTGTCATGATTCAGCCAAAGCTTTTCGCAATATTGAACAACGACGTTCGAAAGGGGCCAGGGGGGGTCAATTGTTTCCAGCACGCCGGTTTGCTGCCGCTGCGGCAGCATTGTCGCTGATCGCAGGCACATCCTTCATCTTCCCGGTCGTCGACTCGCACGCCGCCCAAGGTCCGATCGGCAACTGCGAAGACGCGGCCGAACTCGCCGTCTTGTCCTCGCCGATCGCGCCGTGGAAGGGAGCACCTTTGCGGGTCCTCTTCGCCGCCGAGAAGCCGCTCGAGGG
>DATBMX010000065.1:0-8171 GCA_036554625.1 Aestuariivirgaceae bacterium | reverse complement strand
GTTCCTTGACCTTGTCGAGCCCGAAATGATCGGCATCGAGCACGTCTTGGGCGAATTGGAGATCGCGCTTGACCTTGCTCTTCTGGCCCCACGGAATCGACAACAGCCAGTCGAGATAGTTGCGGACGACGGTGGCTTCCGCCGACATCGGGCTCATCTGGCGGAGCTTCTTGACTTCCGCCTCGGCCCGCTCGCGGGCCTCCTTGGACAGCTTCAGGCTCTTGATCTTGTTTTCGATCTCGCCGATTTCGTCGCGATCTTCGTTGTCGCCCAACTCCTTCTGAATGGCCTTCATCTGCTCATTCAGATAATACTCGCGCTGGGTCTTCTCCATCTGACGCTTGACGCGCGAGCGGATGCGCTTCTCGACCTGAAGAACGGAGATCTCGCCCTCCATCAGGGCATAGACCTTCTCCAGGCGCCCGGGGATGGAGGGAATCTCCAGAAGCTCCTGCTTCTCGGCGAGCTTGATGGCGAGGTGGGCAGCCACCGTGTCGGCCAGTTTGGCATAGTCGGTGATCTGCGAGATGGTGGCCAGCACCTCCTGCGGGACCTTCTTGTTCAGCTTCACATAGCTGTCGAACTGCGACACAACCGTACGGGCAAGCGCCTCGGTTTCCTTGTCGGTGCCGGGATCGGTGGTCACGATCTCGACGATGGCCTCGTAGAAATCCTCGCGCGGCGTGAAGCCGGCGATCTTGGCGCGGCTGGCGCCTTCAACAAGGACCTTGACCGTGCCATCGGGCAGTTTGAGGAGCTGCAGCACCGAAGCCACGGTGCCGACGGTATAGAGGGCGGCAGGCGCAGGATCGTCATCGGCGGCATTCCGCTGGGCAACGAGCAGCACCTTCTTGTCTTCCCGCATCACCTCCTCGAGCGCCTTGATCGATTTCTCGCGACCGACGAAGAGAGGCACGATCATGTGTGGAAAAACCACGATGTCGCGCAGTGGCAACACGGGGTAAACGACCTCGGCCATCTCGCTCTTGGTCAGTCTTGTTGACGGATCAGTCATATGACAGGTCCTTTCTTATCTCGGCCGCTGACACCTATCGCCTGTCACCGCAGCTCCCCCCTCAAAAAGGAGGAAGATTGCGGTGAAAATTGGAGGAAGCTGGGGCTTGAGCCTTGGCGAGCGCCTTGGTTTGGGCCCTTGCTTTCCGAAGCCACCCTAGCAAAGAGCAGTGATTCGGCCAGTCAGGGCTATTCGTTGGCTAACAAATGGCTGCACGGAAGGGTAAATTCAACCCCTGCAGGTTGCGATGGAAAATTGCTCGCTGGGGTCTCGCATCGCGCTGAACTCATATGCCCCCAGGGCTCGCAGCGCTCGATTTGCGATAGGCCAGATAGGAAATCGACAGACCGCCCAAGCCTATGATCGTCGTCACCGCCGTGAGGAGGACCATGAGCAGATTGAGCCTTTGGTCCTGAGCCTTCAACTCGCCATCCTCCATCGCTTCGCGCTCGATGACTTCCAAGGCGACAAGCTGTTTCGCCACCGAATCGGAAACCCCGTTGCATGCCATGAAGCTGCAGACAGGTTGATCCGAGGCAGCGGCGATCTGGAGCCAGGTGAAATCCTCCTCTTCGAGCTTTTGCAGCTCCTGCCGCAGTTGTCGGAAACGTTCCCGAGTTTCCGCCGACTGGGCGAGAAGGAGGTTGCGCAGCGCATCGCGGCAGCATGCCTCGGCAGTGCCATCCGAGGCGGCAGCCGAACCTCGGCCCGAAAATGTGCCGGCAACAAGCAGCCAAAGCAGCAACAAGCCGAAACGAGTCATTGCATCCTCTTAGCAAGGAGGATTGCGTCATGCAACCGGAGGATGATGCCCTTTAGGCCGAGGCAGGAGCGATTTTCGCCGGCTTCTCGCGGTCGGAGTAGATGAGCAAGGGCTTGGCCTCGCCATCAACCACTTCCTTGGAGATCACAACCTCCTGGACGCCATTCATGCTCGGGAGGTCGAACATGGTGTCGAGCAGGATGGCCTCCATGATGGACCGCAGGCCGCGGGCTCCGGTCTTGCGCTCGATGGCGCGCTTGGCGATTGAGCGGAAGGCGTCCTCGGTGATGTTGAGCTTGATGTCCTCCATCTCGAAGAGGCGCTGGTACTGCTTCGCAAGGGCGTTCTTCGGTTCGACGAGGATCTGGATGAGCGCCTGCTCATCGAGATCCTCAAGCGTGGCGATGACGGGGAGTCGGCCGACGAATTCAGGGATCAGGCCGAATTTCAACAGATCTTCGGGCTCGAGCTCGCGCAGGACGTCGCCCGTGCGACGATCATCGATCGACTTGACCTCGGCATTGAAGCCTATCCCTGATCCCTTGCCGCGCGCGGCGATGATGCGCTCAAGGCCGGCGAAGGCGCCGCCGCAAACGAAGAGAATGTTCGTGGTGTCGACCTGGAGGAACTCCTGCTGGGGATGCTTGCGACCACCCTGCGGCGGCACGGAGGCGATCGTTCCCTCCATGATCTTGAGAAGAGCCTGCTGCACGCCCTCGCCCGAGACGTCGCGGGTGATGGAGGGATTGTCCGACTTGCGCGAGATCTTGTCGACCTCGTCTATGTAGACAATGCCGCGCTGGGCGCGCTCGACATTGTAATCGGCAGCCTGAAGCAGCTTGAGAATGATGTTCTCCACGTCTTCGCCTACATAACCCGCTTCGGTGAGTGTCGTAGCGTCCGCCATGGTGAAAGGCACGTCCAGGATTCGGGCAAGCGTCTGCGCGAGCAAGGTCTTGCCGCAACCGGTCGGCCCGACGAGCAGAATGTTCGACTTGGCGAGTTCCACGTCGTTGTTCTTGGCCGCGTGATTGAGGCGCTTGTAGTGGTTGTGAACGGCAACCGAGAGAACGCGCTTGGCATGGTCCTGGCCGATGACATAATCATCGAGAACCTTGCAGATCTCGGCCGGAGTCGGAACGCCATCGCGCGACTTCACGAGCGAGGTCTTGTTCTCCTCGCGAATGATGTCCATGCACAGCTCGACACACTCATCGCAGATGAATACGGTTGGGCCCGCAATCAGCTTGCGAACCTCGTGCTGCGATTTTCCGCAGAAGGAGCAGTAGAGAGTGTTCTTGCTGTCGCTTCCGCTAGCCTTGCTCATGAATCTTCCTCATTCGCACCCGCCGGAATATTTGACCTCGAACCGGGACTCTTTCCGCTGACCAGACTACACACGAGCCGGCTGCCGTCAAATCGGCCGGCGCAACACCTTATCTCAGCATGCGCTGCGTTGGTTAATCAAGGATTGATTCTAATCCGGCGCAGGAGCCGCATGGGAGAGGTTTAAGGCCCGAAAAGCCATCTTGCTTAAACTTTCCCTTCAATCGGCAGCGGCCTCTTGTCAATCACCTTGTCGACGATGCCGAAGTCCCTCGCAGCCTCGGCGGTCATGAACGTGTCGCGCTCAAGGGCATCCTGAATCACTTCGAGCTTCTGGCCCGTGTGCCTGACGTAAAGGTGATTCAGGCGCGTGCGCATTTCAAGTATTTCCTTGGCATGGCGCTCGATGTCGGACGCCTGGCCCTGGAACCCGCCGGAAGGCTGGTGGACCATGACGCGGGCATTCTTCAGGGCGAAGCGCATGTCCTTGTCACCGGCGCAGAGTAGAAGCGATCCCATGGATGCCGCTTGCCCGATCACGGTGGTGGACACAGCCGGACGAATGAACTGCATTGTATCGTAGACGGCCATGCCGGACGTAACGACGCCACCCGGAGAATTGATGTACATGGAAATCTCTTTCTTGGGATTCTCCGCTTCGAGAAAGAGAAGCTGGGCCACGATCAGAGACGCCATGTTGTCTTCGACGGGGCCCGAGACAAAGATGATGCGCTCCTTAAGCAGGCGCGAATAGATGTCATAGGCGCGCTCGCCACGGCTCGTCTGCTCCACCACCATGGGGACGAGCAGGTTCATATACTGGTCTTGGGGGTCTTTCATGGCTATCCCTGGGTCGAAACCCGAATCAGGTCACTGGTATAGATAGGCGATCAGCCCATGATCGAAAAGAGGCCGGCGGCAACAGCTCAGCCTTTCTCGGCCGCCGGTTCATGGTCGTGGTCGCGGTGATCGTGATCATGGCCGTGATGGTCATGGTCATGATGGTGATGCTCGTGGTCGTGATCATGATCATGATCGTGGCCGGCGTGGTCATGAGCATGAGCGGGGCCGTGATAGTGCTCATGCGCATCGGGATCGTCCTCGATCGCCTTGGCAAGCTCGTCGCGCGTCACTTTCTTTTCCGTCACCTTCGCCTGACCGACGATGTAGTCGACCACCTTCTGCTCGAAGATTGGCCCACGCAGCTCAATGAGCGCATTGGCGTTCTTCCGATAATACTCTATCACCCTGCGTTCCTGGCCGGGAAACTGGCGTGCCCTGTCGATGAGGGCGCGCTGCATCTCTTCATCCGAGATGGTGATGCCGGCTTTTTCGCCCACCGTCCCGAGCAGCAGGCCCAACCGGACGCGGCGATCGGCAATGGCGCGGTATTCCTTGCGAGCCTCCTCCTCGGTCGTGCCCTCATCGGCGAAGGCCTTGCCCGATTGCTGCATCTCGCGCTGCAAGGCGGACCATATCTGATCGAACTCCGCGTCAACGAGACGTTGCGGCAGATCGAAATTGTACTCGGCGTCGAGTTTGTCCAGCACGTCGCGCTTGAGTTTCATGGCCGTCATGTTGGCGAATTCGGCAGCGATGCGAGCTTGGACGCTGGATTTCAACGAGTCGAGACTCTCCAGTCCCACCTTTTGGGCCAGAGCGTCGTCGATCTCCGTCTGTTTCGGGGTTTCCACCGACTTTGCCTCAACGTCGAAATCGGCCGGCTTTCCGGCAAGCTTCGCGACGCTGTAATCATCGGGGAACGCTACCTTGACCGTCAGCTTGTCGCCCGGCCTCACGCCCAAGAGCTGGTCCTCGAAACCAGGAAGGAACTGGCCCGATCCGAGCTCGAGCGGCACGTCGTTCGCAGTCCCGCCTTCGAAGGCTTCGCCCTCGATTCTGCCGATGAAGGAGATGATCAGCCGATCGCCCGTTTCCGCTCCCCTGCCCTCGGGTTTCGGCTCGAAGCTCCTGTGCTGGGTGGCGACCTGCCGCAAGGCGTAATCGATGTGCTCGTCGGTCACGTCGACGGTGAGTCTCTCGATGTCAAGCGTTCCGAAATCCTTCACTTCAATAGGGGGAACAATTTCGAAGGTCATGGTAAAGGCCAAGTCGCCCTTGCCCTCCATGAGCTTCTCGAGCTCGGCCTTGTCCTCGGGCAGCTCGATCTGCGGCGAGTAGGCCGGCTTGAGCTGGCGCTCGGCCAAGGCCTTGCGGGTCGAATCATCGACCTTCTTCTGCACGACCTCGGCCATGACCGATTTGCCGTAGATGCGGCGCAGGTGACTCACAGGCACCTTGCCCGGGCGGAAGCCTTTGAGGCGCACCTGGCTGCCAAGCTCGCCCAGGCGTGAAGAAAAGTCGCGTTCAAGCTCGGCGGCCTCGACGACCACCTTGAGAGAACGCTTCAATCCTTCGTTGACAGTCTCAGTGACCTGCATTGTCCGCACCATCCTGGCTGGCCTGCAGCATAGGCAGGCCCCTTATACTCGATCACTTGCGCCCCAGCTGGTGCCACAGGCGAAATTGGTGCGGGCGGAGGGATTTGAACCCCCACGGGCTATGCCCACAAGATCCTAAGTCTTGCGTGTCTGCCAATTTCACCACGCCCGCGTCGAGCGAGGCTCTTGCAATCGCGCGCCTCTATAGCAAAGCGGGCCGCGCCTCGCCAATGATGTTTTGCCGGCCGAGCAATGACTGAAGGATGGCCGGAATTTCGCTCAGCAAATCCTCGGCAATGAGGCCTGGCCCCAACCGCGTTGCGGCTTCACCATGGATGAAGACGGCTGCCGCCGCCGCCTGAAGGGCGCCCATTCCCTGCGCCAGAAGCCCTGCGACGAAACCCGCCAAGACATCGCCTGAGCCCGCTGTCGCAAGCCAGGGCGGCGCATTGGCATTGATCACCGCCTCGCCGGCAGGCGAGGCCGCCACCGTGTCGGCCCCCTTATATATAATGACCGCGCCCGAGTGCGCCGCGGCCCGCCTCGCCTCATCGACCTTCGATACCTCACCAAAGCCGAACAGTCGCGCGAATTCTCCTGCATGCGGGGTCATGACGACCGGTCTTTGCGGGAATTCGGCCACGGCCTCGAACAGTTCCTCAGGCCTGCCTTCGAAAGAGGTGAGAGCATCAGCATCAAGCACCGTGGCCCTGCCGGACGCGAGAGCGGCACGGACCCTCGCCCGGGTCTCGCTGCCGACGCCCAGGGCGGGCCCGAGAAGCACCACATTGCGGCGGGCATCCGACAGGAAAGACGACAAAGCCGAGGGCGTGTCGGCTTCCGCAAGCATGATGGACGTGAGATGGGCTGCGTTGACGGGCAAAGCCGCTGTCGGCGAGGCAACAGTGACGAGCCCCGCCCCAACGCGCTGCGCCGCGGCGGCGGCAAGGCGCGCGGCGCTTGTGTTCCACGGGCCGCCCGAGAGCACGACGGCATGGCCGGCCGAATATTTATGGGATTGGGGCAGCCGCTGCGGCAAGGCCCACAGTGCCTGGCTGTTTTCGAACAGTTTGCATTTCGCGCCTGCAATGAGGTCATCGGCAATGCCGATGTCCACAACCACCACGTCACCGCAATGGAGCTTTCCAGGGAGCACCAGATGACCAGGCTTCTTGCGGGAAAAGGCGATGGTGAGTCGGGCGGAGACAGCGCAGCCCAGGATGCGTCCGCTTCCGCCTTCGATGCCGCTCGGCATGTCGAGAGCGACGACGGCGGGCCGCCGCTCCGACAGCGCATCCACGACAGCCGCGGCCGCTCCATCCAGTGCCCGCGAGAGTCCCGTGCCAAAGAGGGCGTCGACGACGAGATCAGCGTTCTTGATCGATGCGGGAGACAGGGGCTGCGTTTCGCCCCGCCACAGCTTGGCCATGACGCCAGCGTCCCCCCGCAGAGCTTTCCTTTCGCCGATGAGGCTGACCGACAGCAGCCAGCCAGCCTCATGAAGATGGCGCGCCACGACGAAACCATCGCCGCCGTTGTTGCCTGGCCCGCACAGAACGGCCGTCCTGCATTTCCTAAAGCGCCGGATGATCTCGGCCGCCGCGGCGCTGCCGGCCCTTTCCATGAGATCCCGCCCCGGTGTTCTGGCGTCAATCGCCGCCTTTTCGAGGCGGCGCATTTCCTCTGGGTTTAAAATTTCAAGCGGAGGGCGGGACATTAGCAAAGTTACGTCGAATTCGAGCTTTTGTGGCGACCATGCGCAAATGATGGCGATGCTTAAGGCTCCCCGCGAAGGGAAATTAAGAGTTCGTCACAACACGGCGTCCTATACTTCGGGTTGTTTCATGACAGCTCTTGTTCTCAAAGGTAGAAGAATGCTGGTGCCAGAGGATACTCAGGAATTCAATGTCGAGGCGAGCAGGACCACGGTTTTGGCGCTCATGGCATTTGCAAGCTTCATGGTCCTCACCGCCGGTCTCATGATCCTGAACCACCAAAACGACAGAGCCTCTCTCAGCGGGTTGACGTCGACAGTGGGTGCTGTGCCGGAGGGCATGGCCGACAAGAGGCGGCGCGCTTCTGCCCCCGTGCTCATTCGTTGATCAAGTGCTGCGCGTTTAGGCAAGCGGCCAAGAGCAGTCGGGCAAACCCTGTCGTTATCTCATTGAAATTCGCCTGATTTTTTCGGGCCCAGGCTGGCACGCCGCTTGCCTTGGCATCACAGGACAACTGGGGTTTCGGCTGTATGAAAAAGATCGAGGCGATCATCAAGCCTTTCAAGCTGGACGAGGTGAAAGAGGCGCTGCACGAAGTGGGTCTGCAGGGCATTACGGTGACGGAAGCCAAAGGTTTCGGCCGCCAGAAGGGGCATACCGAACTCTACCGCGGCGCGGAATATGTCGTCGATTTTCTACCGAAGGTGAAAATCGAAATCGTGCTCGGCGACGACATGGTGGACAAGGCGGTCGAGGCCATCATGACAGCGGCGCGGACCGGCCGCATCGGTGATGGAAAGATTTTCATCCTCAATGTCGAACAGGCCATTCGCATCAGGACCGGGGAGTCCGGCACTGACGCACTTTAGGTTTATCCGTATCAAACTTCAGGAAAGACACTCATGTCCAAG
>DATBMX010000457.1:0-13327 GCA_036554625.1 Aestuariivirgaceae bacterium | reverse complement strand
CGGCCGCCCTTGCGACGGCGCTTGTCGGTCAGGCTCGTGATGCGCTGCGACAGGGCGCCCATGATGTGTCGGCGCTGAGCGGCGTCATAGTCGAGCCAGCCTGCGATTTCCTCGCGCGACCTGCCGCAGCCGATGCAGAAGCCGCTGCCCGGGTCGACGACACAAACCTTGATGCAGGGCGTCTCGATGTCTGTGCTAGTGAAGGCGTCCATGCTCTCGAGGTCCAAATCGCGTTGCTTCAAATGGGACATTGTGCCCGTTCCGTCAATGCGGAGAGGCCAATTGCGCCGCTAAGCGGGCCAAATCCGTCATCAATCCCGGAGCTGCAGCCGCCCATGCTCGACGGCGAAACGTGAAAGTTTGTTAAGAAAGCTCATGCCGAGGAGCGTTCCGTCGAAGGCGCCTTTGGGGAGCACGATGGCTTCGACATCGCGAACCAGCAGATTGCCGATTTCGACACGCGCAAGCATCACCCGTGCCGCCTCCACCTGCCCATTGGCAGTCGAGATGGTCACATCGAAGGTGAGGTTCCTCGGCCTCAGCCCCGCTTCCTCGGCGTCCTCATAGGAAAGCGCCACGAAGCTTGCGCCCGTATCGACGATGACCTTGAGGCTCGCATGCTCGATCTCAGCCATCGTGACGAAATGCCCGCGCGGGTCGGCTGCGATTTCAACCGATGCGGCCGATGCCGCAGCGCTTCCTGCCGCTGCCGCTCCAAGAGCAACGACCGCCTTGCACAGCGAAAGGAGAATGTGTCCTGCCATTTCCCGCTCCTATGGCTTCACGCTAGGACTAAAAGACAAAGCTTCCGTTGCCGGACATGGTTAACCGCCTTACGCGCCCGCGGTGAGGGCCAGCGCCACCAGCACGGTGACTTCAACGGCCTGTTGCACGGCGCCGCACACATCGCCCGTGTATCCGCCGATGTGTCGGTTCGCGAGCTCCTTCATTCCGATGAAGGCGAGCACGGCGAGCACGCCGGTCACGAACAGGCCGATGATGCCGCCGGCGAGCCAAGCTGTCGGAATGGCGATAGCGAGCGCGATGACGAGCGAAGCCTTGTTCGCCGCCGCTGTGGGTGGTCCGGCCGAGAACGCCATGCCGTCTCCCCGCGCTGCCGGCATGCGCGCCATCAGGGCCACCATGCCGTGCCGCGACAGCGCGCCTGCCGCCACGAGTGCCGCTGCCCCATAGAAGGTCCCGGTGTCGAGAATCTGAACGAGCGCAGCCACCCTGACGATCACGGAGAAGAGCAGTGACAACGCGCCGAACGTGCCGATGCGGCTATCGCGCATGATGGCGAGCTTTCTCTCGCGGTCCGCCCCGCTCCAGAACCCGTCCGCCGTGTCGGCGAGCCCGTCCTCATGCAGTGCGCCCGTCAGGACGATGAGAGCAAATATGGCGAAGGCGGCGGTGAGCAGGGGCGATAGGCCAATCGACGCGCCGAGGATGAGAACGATGGCGCCGAGTGCGCCGATCACCGCACCCGCAACCGGGAAGGCGCGCACGGCCCGGCTGAGATCGAAGCTGCCGGAAGGGTGTTGCGCCACGGGCAGCCGTGTGAGGAACGCGGCTGCGCTGAGAAGGTCCTCCCGCCATTCGCCGGAGGACCAGTGATCGGGCGCTGCGTCGGTCGATTTTCCCTCATCCCGCATTTTTGAACTATCCTTGGTTGTCCACCTCCCTCTATACCACGTCCTGCCGCGAATTCTGACGATCCGGAAACCTCCCATGAGAGCTGCGCAATCCGCCTTGCCTTTCGACGACATACGCGCGCTTCTTGAGAATCTTCCGGAAGCAGACGCCAAGGCGGCGGCGGCGGCCCGCGCCCGCAATGGCGAGCTCACCAAGCCTCCGGGTTCTCTCGGACGTCTCGAGAAGCTGGCCGAATTCATCGCCGCCTGGCAGGGGCGAAATCCTCCGCGCATCGACCGTCCCGTCGTCGTCGTCTTTGCCGGCAATCATGGCGTGGTCCGCCAGGGCGTGGCGGCCTACCCGCCCGAGGTGACGGCGCAGATGGTCGTCAATTTTCAGAAGGGTGGCGCGGCGATCAATCAAATATGTCGGGCGTTCGGCCTCGGCCTGAAGGTCTTCGAGCTCGCCTTGCCGAACCCCACTCGTGACATCACCGAGGATGCAGCGCTCGACGAGGCGGAATGCGTCGCCGCCATGGCGTTCGGCATGGAAGCGATCGCCGGCGGCGCCGATCTCCTGTGCCTGGGCGAGATGGGCATCGGCAACACCACCATCGCCGCGGCCCTGTGCGCGGCGCTCTTCGGGGGCAGGGGAGAGGATTGGGTAGGTCCCGGAACGGGAGTCGATGCGGCAGGTCTCGGGCGCAAGGCCGAGGCCGTCGACAGGGCCCTCGCTCTTCATGGCGCTCATTTGACCGACCCGCTGGAGGTTCTGCGCCGCCTCGGCGGACGTGAGCTCGCCGCCATCGCCGGTGCCGTCATCGCTGCCCGCCACCACCGCATTCCCGTGCTGCTCGACGGCTATGTCGCAACTGCGGCTGCCGCCGTTCTTCGCTGCGCCAATCCCGCAGCGCTCGACCACTGCCTCGCTGCCCATTGCTCCGCCGAGCCGGCCCATCGGGCGCTTTTGCAAAGGATCGGCAAGGAGCCTCTTCTTGATCTCGGCATGCGGCTGGGCGAAGCCTCGGGCGCTGCTCTTGGGGCAGCCATTGTCAAGGCGGCCGTTGAGATTCACGCAGGAATGTCGACCTTCGCCGAGGCGGGAGTCAGCGGAAAGACGCCCTAGGCGGTCACCGCAATGAGCTTGCGCTGGCTGGCGGAGGAGCCGCTTCGTTGCGCTGAATGGATTGTTCGGAACGCGGGGAAGCTTACTTCGATTATCGTTCCCTCGCCGACCTGGCTGCTGATGTTGAGCTCTCCCCCATGAAGCCGGGCAAGACCGTTGACGATCGACAGCCCGAGGCCCGCGCCCTCGACGGCATTGCGCACGGCATGCGAGCCGCGGATGAAGGCCTGATGCATGTTTTCGATCTCATGCTCAGGAATCCCCATGCCCGTGTCGGCGACGCGCAGGAACAGGCGCTCGGCGCAAAGGCCCGCTGTTGCCGTGATCGATCCTCCCTCGGGCGTGAATTTGACCGCGTTCGAAAGGAGATTGAGCCAGATCTGGTTGATGTGTCGCCTGTCTGCCAGAAGCCTCGGCAGGGAAGGTTCGAACTCGGCCAAGAGCGTGAGTTTCTTTCCAAGTGCCTCCGCCTCGAGCAGCTTGATGCAATCCTGTCCCGTCTCGGCAAGCGACACGGCCTCTTCCCTGAGATCCTGCCGGCCCGCCTCGATGCGGGAGAGATCGAGGATGTCGTTGATGAGACTCAACAGATGCAGGCCGGAATAATGGATGTCGCAGGCATAGCCCTTGTAGGCCGTCACGCCATGCTTGCCCATGATCTCATTGGCGAGGATCTCCGAATAGCCGAGAATGGCGTTGAGCGGGGTCCGCAGCTCATGGCTCATCATCGCCAGGAATCGCGATTTCGCTCGGCTGGCGTCCTCGGCCTTCTCGCGCGCCTCCTCGGCGGCCGACTTCGCCCGTTCCAGTCTTTGGATGAGCTCCTCGCGCTGCTGCTTGTAGGTGAGCATGTCGCGCGCAGTCTCCTGCAGCCGTCGCGTGAGCTGAAGCAGGAACACTTCCGTCACGAGCGCCACTGCCGCGATATTCACGTCGAACACCGAGCGCGTGGTAAGGCAGCGGATCACGATCAATATGGTAAGGAAGCCGGTTCCCGCAATGATGATGGGAATGAAATTCGATGCCACTATGATGCGCACGGCGATGACGGCGATCAGGATGGCGACGAGGAATATGTGCTGCAGTTCGTTGCCGCCCTGCCAATGCAGATAGAGCGGCATGGACCAGCAGGAGGCAGTGAAGGCCTCCGCCGCAGTGAGCATGCCGAGCCACTCTATCGGAGAGATGCCGGAGCATTGCTGCCGATCATACTTCACGCACAAGCCATGCTGCAGTCCCTGACAGGCGAGGATCGAGGCGAACCAAGACAGTGATGTGATCGGGTCCACCCACTTCCATCCCACGATGGTGAGAATGAGCGCCAGGATGGGCAGGGCGAGTGTGGTCTTGAGCTGGTTGCGCACGAACAGCGTCAGGAGGTCGCGCTGCCACGGCTCGGGATCATTGCCGTCGAACAGAAGCGCCCAGCGCCCGGGTCTTGCCGGAGCCAAAGACCTGGAGGAATGTGCCTCCGTACTGAGCTTCGCGCTGGGCGAAAGCATCGATGAGGTAGTCCCTTGCCCGATAATCTTGCCCCGCAGCAAGGAAATGTCTAAGTGGCGCGACTTAACTTTGCCTTGGCGGGCCTGTTAAAATTTGAATGCCCTTAACGGAAAGCTAATGCGTGAGCAGCCTTGAAACACTTCTTGCCGAGGTTCGCCGCTGCCGCATCTGCCTTGAGGCCCCGGCGCGGCTTCCGCCTCTTCCCCATTTGCCCCGGCCTGTCCTGCAGGCCTCTGCCGATGCGAGGCTCCTGATCGTGGGTCAGGCTCCAGGCGCACGCGTCCATGCGACGGGCCTGCCCTTCAACGATCCTTCCGGGGACAGGCTGAGGATATGGCTCGGCGTCGCCAGGGACGAGTTCTACGATGCCCGCAAATTCGCCGTCATTCCCATGGGTTTCTGCTTTCCGGGTTATGACGGGAAGGGATCCGACCTGCCGCCGCGCAAGGAATGTGCCGGCCTTTGGCGCAGGCGCCTCCTCGAAAAACTGCCCCGTATAGAGACGATCATCTGCCTCGGCCGTCATGCGCAGGCCTGGCACATGCCGCAGTTTTGCCGGGCAAGCCTGACCGAGACGGTGCGCAACTGGCGCGCGCCTTACGAAGGATTGCGTCCGCGCGTGCTGCCCTTGCCCCATCCGAGCTGGCGCAACATTGCCTGGCTCAGGCGAAACCCCTGGTTCGCATCCGAGATTCTGCCCCTGCTGCGCCGCGAGGTTCAAACGCTCACGTCTTGACCTTGGCCCCAAGACCGAGGCTTTGCACCTTGCCGCTCTCATGCATCCGCATGCGTCGCGACGAGAGGATGCCCGAGGAGCCGCCAACCCAACCCCATTCGCCCGATAGCTTTCCATATTCCATCTTCGGGCACCTGTTCATCACCACCTGCACGCCCTTGGCCTCGGCCTTTTTCGCCGCCGAGTCGTTGCGCACCGTGAGCTGCATCCATATTACCTTGGGCAGGGGATCGAGCGTGAGCGCTTCCTCCACGATCTCGCCCGCGGCCTCAGAGTTCTTGAAGATGTCGATCATGTCGATCGGGTGAGGCACGTCCTTGAGAGACGCGTAGACATGTTCACCGAGGATCTCCTTGCCGGCTAGGCCTGGATTGATCGGCACCACCTTGTAACCTTTCGACATCATGTATTTCATGACGAGGTGCGACGGCCGCACATCCTTCGCCGAGGCTCCCACCAGCGCAATCGTCTCAACCGAACGCAGGATATGTTGAATATAGTCAGGTGAGTAGTGATCGTGATTCATTCGGGCAGCCGCAGGCGCTCGCCATCGTCGAGCGGAAAATGCGGGTTCCAGGCAACCTCCCACAGATGGCCGTCGGGATCGGAGAAATAGCCGCTGTAGCCTCCCCAGAAAACGTCGCGCGCCGGCTGCACGATCGTGCCGCCCGCCTGCTTGGCAGCTGCCATTGCCCGGTCGACATCGTCCTTGCTGCGGCAATTTTGCGCCAGTGCGACGCCGGCAAAGCCGACCGCCGTGTTCTTGACGCCCGCGTCTTCCGCAAGCGCTTCGCGGCCGAAAAGCGCCAGCACCACCGGGCCGAGTTGGAAGAATGCAGTGGAAGCCACGCTCGCCCGCGAGGCCTTCCAGCCCAGCCGCTCATAGAAGGCGCGTGAACGAGCGATGTCGGCAACGCCAAGCGTCACGAGATTGATGCGCGGAGCTATCATTCCTTCGGCCATCGCGGCGCACGCTTCTCGAGAAAAGCGCCGATCCCCTCATCGGCATGCGCCTCCATGAGGTTGTCGACCATCACCTTGCTGCACAGGGCATAGGCGTGATCGAGCGAAAGCCTCTGCTGCGCCGCCATGGCGCGTTTGCCGATCGCCAGAGCTCTGTGCGACTTCGCCGCAAGCTTTTGGGCCAGCGCATCCGTTGCCTCCGAAAGCCGATTGTCGGCAACGACACGGTTCACGAGGCCCATGCGCAGGGCGTCCTCCGCTGAAAACACATCGCCCGTCAGCAGCATCTCCGCCGCATGGCGCGGCTGCACCGCCCGTGCCAGCGCCACCATGGGCGTTGAGCAGAACAGGCCGATGTTGACTCCCGGCGTGCAGAATCCCGCAGACCGCGCCGCCACCACAAGGTCGCAGCTTGCCGCAAGCTGCAGGCCCGCTGCGCTCGCAAGCCCCTGCACCTCGGCGATCACTGGTTTGGGGAGGAGCACGATGGCTTGCATGAGCTGCGAACAGCGCGCCATGATCGAGGTGAAGTAGTTGCGCCCGCCGTCCTTGTCATGCCTATGACCTTTGAGCTCCTTGAGATCATGGCCGGAGCAGAAAGCCGGTCCGCGCGCCGCGATGATCACACATTTGACGTCCTCGCTTGCTCCCGCCGCTTCGATTTCCTCCTGGAGCCGCACGAGCATCTCTTCGGACAACGCATTGCGCCGTTGCGGATTGTTGAGAAGGAGGCGCAACACCTCCTGCTTCCGCTCCTTGAGGAGAATATGCGAATCGGGCCGCAGCTCTTCGACGGCCGACATCACTCTTCCTCCGTCAGTAGATCGAGCTTCTGCCGGTAGCTTTCGTCCTTCATGATCTCTGCTATGACCTTCTTGTTGGTTTCCGACGGAATGAGCGAAGTCAGCCACGCGATCAGCTCGTCTTTTTTTGCCGCCGTGAGCGAGCTGTCCGTCTTGATCTCCTCGATCTGCTGGGGCACGTCGTAATCCGCGCCGTCGCTGATTGCCCCATAGGTAAGGCTGACAGTTGCGATTGCAACTTCCCAGTCAGCCACATTCGCAAAGCCCAGCGTCTTGAGTTCGGCTTGCAGCGCCTTCCCCTCCGCACTTCTGGCGATGAACTCCTCGAGCGTTTCATACTGGTCGAGCATGGTGTTCGTGTATCTCTCCCGTGCCAGCACGAAACCGTCGATCGCTTTCTTGGCCACATCGGGCGTCAGATCGATCGTCTTCACCGGCGGTACTGTGTCCGGCTCGTTCGTCACGGCACTTTCCTGCGCCTCGGGAAGTGGCGGTGGAGCGGCAGCTTGCCCCCGGCAGGTTTCCGCTGCGCCAAGCAGGATGAGAGCGCCTGCGATGGACAAAATGATCAGCCGGATCATGGCCGTTCTCGGTGCTGAGCCGGGGCGAGTGTAGGAGGAGGGGAGCCCGAGCGCAAAGATTTGAATGAAGGGCTTCTCCAGGCTCATGTGGTATTATATTACCATCGAACAAGTCAGGATACTTTATCCATTATTACGCCTCTTTGATATTGACGAGACTGAACCTTTCCCCTAACACCCGGGCCCTGTTGCGGCCCTTCGATCCGGGTTCGGGCGAAAGGCGGCCGACCACTCCCCTCAGCTGGGTCATGCCAATGAAAACCTATTCCGCCAAAGCCTCGGAGATCGACAAGAAATGGGTGTTGATTGACGCCGATGGTTTGGTTGTCGGCCGTTTGGCGACGGTCATCGCCAATCGCCTGCGCGGCAAGCACAAGCCATTGTTCACGCCCCATCTCGACTGCGGCGACAACGTCATCGTCGTCAATGCTGAGAAAGTCGCCTTCACCGGCCGCAAGCGCGAAGACAAGGTTTACTATCGCCACACCGGACATCCCGGCGGCATCAAGGAACGCCGCGCCCATCAGGTGCTTGACGGCAAATTTCCTGAGCGCGTGGTGGAGGACGCCGTCCGCCGCATGATCCCTGGCGGCCCTCTCAAGCGCGCGCTGATGAGAAACCTTCGCGTCTACAAGGGCCCTGCGCATCCCCATGAGGCACAGGCCCCGCAGAAGCTCGATGTCGCTGCCATGAACCCTAAGAACAAGCAGAGAGACTGAAATGCCGCAAACGACTTCGCTCGGAGATCTCGGCAGCGCCATGGGCGTGGCGCCCGTGCCTGCCGCCGCGCCCCAGCCCAAGATTGACGCCCAGGGACGCGCCTATGCCACGGGCCGCCGCAAGGACGCTGTTGCGCGTGTCTGGCTCAAGCGCGGCGCCGGCCGCATCACCGTCAACGGCAAGCCGATGGACGTCTATTTTGCGCGATCGACCCTGCAGATGATGATTCACCAACCGCTTGTCGCTTCCAGCCGCCGCGATGAGTTCGACATTGATTGCACCGTTTCGGGCGGAGGCCTGTCGGGTCAGGCCGGCGCCCTTCGGCACGGCATTTCCCGCGCTCTCACCAATTTTGAGCCGGAGCTTCGCCCTGTGCTGAAGAAGGGCGGCTTCATGACGCGCGACAGCCGCGCCGTCGAGCGCAAGAAATACGGCCGCGCCAAGGCCCGCCGCAGCTTCCAGTTCTCGAAGCGGTAGGCTTTACACCGAAAAAAAAGACTAGACAGTGGGATGGCAATTTCGCCATCCCGTTCTTCTCGGCTGTTTTGAAATAATGTTCTTGACAGCAGAAAACCCGCGCCGGCAGGAACAGCAAACCGCACGAAGCTGCAAAACTGAAGCTAATCCCCCATTAACCCCTTCCCGCTAGGCTCCCCTTTCCGGGAAGGGATGCATCATGTCGGCCGCAATCAAATTCAACGTCAATCACGACAAAAGGCGTTCGCCGCGCCGCATCGTCGTCGAGGACGCCTGGATCATCGACAAGCGGGGCGGCTGGTCTCTCATCGATTGCATCATTCGCGACATCAGCGCCGGCGGCGCCAAGCTTGAGATCGATCCCACCCTCGAGATTCCGGCCTGCTTCGATCTCCTTCTCGAAAAGGAGCTTCACATCATTCCGGTGCGCACGAGATGGCGCCGCCGGAACTTCATGGGCGTCGAGTTCATGGGCGAGCCTCGCCGGGCACCGCCATTTCGCTTGTGCTGATCGCCCTTCGGGCTGTCGCCTTCGCCGCCTGCTGCCAAGCTCTGGTCAATTCGTCTCGGGCCTCATATCTAGGCTGAATGGCAAAGGACAGAAACGCTCAAGACTATGCCTGCAAGGTGACGGGTCTCGCCCGCGACGACCGCTCGCGGCAGGTGCTTGGCGAGCTTCAGCCGGGAGACGCCTTGACGCTCGAGCCGGCGCCCGGCAATGCCACGGCTGTCTATCGCTACAAGGACAGGCTCGGTCTCGTCGAAGCGGCTTGGCTGCGCGACATTCTGAAACCTGGCGATGAATATGAAGCGCGCGCCGGCCGCCTCGAACTCGACGAGGCCGGCATGCCTGTCGTTCTCAACATCGAGGTCACCGTGCTCGGTCGTTCTTCGCCGTCGATGCCGGCATCCTCGCCCGCCGAGCAGGAGGCTTGGAGCCGCGACGACGTGCAGCCGCTCTATCGCGGCTCGCCCACCATGTTTCGCGCCAATCCGATCGGATTCATTGTCGCGCTCCTGCTCACGCCTTTGCTCATCGGCGCTGTCATTCTCATCGTCTGGGCGATAAGATCGAGGACGACGCATCTTGAGATCGACGAGCATTCTGTCCGCCATGAAACCGGTGTCTTCTCCAAGGATCGCCGCGCCCTGAGCCGCAAATCGATCAGGACGGTTCGCGTGACGCAGAGTCTGCTGAACAGGCTGCTCAATGTGGGGGCGGTCGAGATCTATACGGCGGGCGATGTGCCGGAGATTCGCGCAAACGCCATGTATGCGCCCAACGACATACGCGATCTGCTGGACGGCTGAAGCCTCAAACGCCGCTGTTCAGGCCTTTGGGCCCGCTCACGAAGGGATTGCCGCATTCGTAGAAGCGCCTGAGTTGATGCGCCTCGCGGCTGATGCCGATGCGCACGCTCTCGCCGATCTCGACTGCGCGTCTCACCGGCCTGCCGAGCCACAGGGCCTCGGCGCTGATGAGATCGATGCCGTCGAAGGAGAGATCGATTCCCATGGCCTCGGTCAGCCTGCCTGGCCCCCGCGTCAGATCGGTAATGCGGTTGGTGCCTCGCCTGCGGCTCATTTCTGCCATGCCTGCCAGGGGCTCGATGGCGCGAATGAGGACGCCCGCGCCAATGCCCGCGCTCTCGCTGCTCACATTGAGAAGATGAAAAAGGCCATAGTTGAGATAGACATAGGAATGGCCGCGCTTGAGGAAGAGCGATCGGTTTCGCCGTGTCTCGCCGCGAAACGCATGGCAGCTCGCATCGCCGGTCGGATAGGCTTCGGTCTCGACGATGCGTCCGATGAGTTGAAGATCGGGCAGTTGGCGCACGAGCGTGGCGCCGATCAAAAAGCGCGCAAGTTCGATCGTGTCATAGGGGAGAGCACTCCGCCGCAAGCGGATGATCGTCTCCTGTCGCGCCATGAGCGCATTGCCCGAAGCTGCGATCACTCCCTGTAGGCCCGGTCCACTGCGCGTTTTTCCACGTCTTCTGGAATCTTGGCTCTGCGCCGTCGCCGCCATGCGAGGACGCCATAGATCATCACCACTCCAAGCGCCAGCACGAATAGAACGTCGATGATGAGCCAGAGATAGCCGCCGATATCCATGATTGTTGAGCCAGTGCTTGCCGCTGCGATGGGCTTCATGATCACAATTCATGAGGTTGCCGTCTGGTTCCGCTTCGACCCGGGAACAAATCGCCCCCGTCGTTTGTTGAGCCGATTATTCCAGCATCAGGAGCAGCCAATGAATCCGCGCAACGAATCCGGATATGATCCCGTTGGCGATCCGCGAACGGGTCGCCCCCCGCTTCCCCACGAGCGTGAGCGCCGGCGGCAGGCGCAGCCGGATGAGATAAATCCAAGCGAAGTCGATCAATCGCGCGCTTCCTGGGATTCTGCAGGCGACGGCGGTTACACGGAGGATTCCTCATTTGCCGGATCTTCGCTTGCAGGGTCCGAATCATCCGCAGCCGAAAGTCCATCCATGATGGACGAGCTCGCGAGCGGCGGCGCCCGCGTGGGCGCGCAAGTCTCCGCCGCCGCCTCCTCCGCGGCCATGGAGCAGGGCTCGACTCTGGTATCCACGGCCTCGACCCGTGCTCAGGGCATTGCAGGCGAACTCATCGGCTTCGCGAAGCGCAAGCCTTTGGCAACCTTGCTCGGCGTCGCGATCGTGGGAATGCTCATCGGCATGTTCCGTCGCCGCCGAGGCTGATTGCCTATCTTTTCATCGCTGGCGGCTCCAGCCTGCCGGACATTTAAGCAGCCGCGAGAGATCTCTTCGCTGCAACGTTGTTTTTCCTTGTGAATCGCGTGGACCCCCGACTGGCACGATTCTTGGTTGACACAGCCATCGAGGCCAACAGAGGGGCATGCCATGTTTCGTTGTCTAAGCTTCTTTGCCGCAACTCTCATATGGGGCTCAGGCCCGGCATTCGCCCAATCGGCGCCCGCTTTCAATTCCGGCGATACGGCTTGGATGGTCGTGGCAACCGGGCTCGTCTTCCTCATGACCATCCCGGGCTTGGCGCTCTTTTATGGCGGCATGGTGCGCAAGTTCAATGTCCTCGCCACCCTGATGCAATGCTTCGCGATCTGCTGCGCCGTCTCGCTCGTGTGGATGATCGTCGGCTATAGCCTCGCTTTCACGCCCGGAACGGGTTTCCTCGGCGGTTTGTCCCGCATCTTCCTGATGGGCCTTTCACCCACCTCCGCCGTCGGCACGATTCCCGAGACCGTTTTCGTGATGTTTCAGATGAGCTTCGCCGTGATCACCCCGGCGCTCATCACCGGCGCCTTCGCCGACCGCATGAAATTTTCGGCCCTTCTGCTGTTCACCGTTCTTTGGAGCATCGCCGTCTATGCCCCTATAGCCCATTGGGCCTGGGAAGCGACGGGCTGGCTCTTCGTGCAGGGCGTGCTCGACTTTGCCGGCGGCACGGTCGTTCACATCAACGCCGGCGTCGCCGGACTCATCGCCGCCATTGTCATCGGCAGGCGCAATGGCTATCCGCTCGAACCCTTCCTGCCGCACAATCTCGTCCTCAGCGTCATAGGCGCAAGCTTCCTCTGGATCGGCTGGTTCGGCTTCAATGCCGGTTCAGCGCTGACCGCCGGGCCGCGCGCCGGCATGGCGCTGGCCGCCACCCACATTGCCGCCTCCGCCGCCGCCTTGAGCTGGCTGGCCGTCGAATGGTGGCTGCGCGGCAAGCCCAGCGTTCTTGGCGGCATTTCGGGGGCCGTAGCAGGGCTTGTCGCCATCACGCCGGCGGCGGGCTATGTCGATCCTTCGGGCGCCTTGATCATCGGCCTCATCGCCGGCATCGTGTGCTTCTGGGGCGCGTCTTGGCTGAAGCATAAATTCGGCTATGACGACAGCCTCGATTGCTTCGGCATTCACGGAGTAGGGGGCATCGTCGGCGCGCTCCTCACCGGTATCTTCGCCAAGGTGGCCATCGCCAACAGCGAGGGCCTCTATGCCTCGCCGCTCGCCGAGAACCCGAACTATGTCCTGGGACTCATCGAAGGCAATCTGGGCCAGCTCTGGATTCAGATCGTTGCCGTGGCGGCCACCATCGCCTGGTGCGCCATCGCCACATTCGTGATCCTCAAGCTGATCGATCTCTTGATCGGCCTTCGCGTCGATCGCGAGACCGAGCAGACGGGACTCGATCTCGCTCTCCACGGCGAGGCTGTTCGTTAAACGCGCGCCGCCCTCATTTCGCGCTGGTCAGGTAGTACTGGAGAAAGCTGCTGTCGCTCAGCACGTCTCCGATCAGAATGTTTTGCTTCGTCCCGTTCATATAGACAAGATATTTGACGGCATCGGCTTGGCCGGACGGTGCGAAAGTATTGACCATACGGCTCAGTTGGAATGCCGTTGTGCCGTCCGAAACCTGAGTGGCTTCCATCTTCAAGGTGTCAAAACGCGGAAGCGTTGTGGGTATCCCCGACATGTAGGATGGGGGTTCCGCGATGACTGATGCGAAATATGATTTGCTCAAATCGTAGGAAGCAGTGGTCCCGCATGCCTTCCCGCGGGTTTGGTTGTAGACCGCAATGCTATAGCTGTTGGTCATTTGCCCATTTGAAAGTCCTCGCGAAATTGCGGTCCCGATTGTGTCGCCTTGCTTGATGTCGCCCGGTGCTTCGCACGATACGGCAGGAGCCGGGAAAAACTCATAGAACATGAGTTGGCCATTGCTGCAGGTGAACTCGATATCACCGAAAAAACCATTGTCATCGTTGAGGTCCCATTCGCATTTTCGGAAGGA
>DATBMX010000419.1:0-2499 GCA_036554625.1 Aestuariivirgaceae bacterium | reverse complement strand
GTGATTCCGTGAATGCGAACACCCTTCATCTGTTGAAGGCCGGTAATGCAGCGACGCGTCAATTCCAATTCATGCGCGGCGGCGGCGGCATACCCATGGGCGAGAAGCGTCCGTCTGTTTCCCGTTCCTTGCGCTTCTGTGCCGAGCCACGACATGTAATCGACGGCCGCCGCGAGCCCCGCCAACAGTTCCGTCTGAGGCGTGCCAGTCTCATGCCGGCCCGGCAGACCCTCGGGCGCGCAGCGCACCGCATAGGGGTAAAGTTCCGCCAAAATCTCCTCGCGCCCCCAAAGCACCCCGAGATGGGGGCCGAAGAACTTGTAGGCCGAGGTCACCAGGAAATCGCAGCCGAGTTCTTCAACGTCGATCAGTCGGTGCGGGGCAAGTTGAACGGCATCGGCATAAACCAGTGCGCCTGCGGCCTTGGCAAGCTGGGTCAGGGTCGCGACATCGTTGATTGATCCCGTGAGATTACTGGCGCAATTGAGGGCGAGAAGCCGCGTTCGCTCATTGAGCAGGGGCTTGAGCTCTTCACATTCGATTCGCCATGTGTCGCGGCTGAACGGCAGCCAGCGTATCACGAGGCCTCGCTCCTCCGCGAGCCGCAGCCATGGCGCAACATTGCCTTCATGATCCATTCGCGTGACGATCACCTCATCGCCCGCCCGCCACAGGCGTCCGAGTGAGCGGGAAAACTGGAACGTCAGCATGGTCATCGACTGACCGAAGACGATCTCGCCGGACCGCCCGCCAAGGAGATCGGCCGCCGCTTGGTGAGCTGCGTCGTGAATCGCGCTGGCCTCCCGCGAGTCAGGAAAGAAGCCGCCAAGATTGCTGGCAGCTTTTCTCATGGCCCCGGCAACGGCACCGATTACTGTCTCAGGAATCTGCGTACCGGCGGGATTGTCCAGATAGGCAATGGACTGGGAAAGAGCTGGAAATTTCGCCCGCACCGCCTCGATTGGGAAGGCCATCACAATGCTTCCCCCGCGAATTGAAGGCTCACGTCCCGGTCAGCTCTTGGCCGATTTGGCGGTAGCGGAAAGCGCCGCTGGCTTCCTTCGATTCCGCAACGGCGCGGCTTCGCAGATCCTCATGATAGGGCGATAAGGAACAGGCAGGATCGGCATTCGTGGCCTTGCCTGTCAACGCCAACGCCTGGCAGCGGCAGCCGCCTCGGCAGGTCAGCTTGCGATCGCAACTGGTGCAGGGTTCCACCATCCACTCAAGTCCGCGAAACATGTTGAACGCCGAGGAGCCGCGCCAAATTTCGGAAAGCGGTTTTTCTTTGACATTGTCGAAGTGGAGTCCGGGAATGGTCTCCGCCGCATGGCATGGAAGCACCTTTCCGGCCGGGGTCACATTGAGGGCACGCGAAGCCCAACCGCCCATGCATGCTTTGGGGTATTTTGCATAATAGTCTGGTACCACCGTATCGATGACGATGTGGCCCGAGTGGCGAACCCTGAGCTCCTCCACGAGCCTGTCAGCCCACAGCACGTCCTCCTCGCTGGGCATGAGAGCGCCTCGGTTGAGGAGCGCCCAGCCGTAGTATTGCGCATGCGCGATCTCGATCCGGCGCGCTCCCATGATAAGTGCGAGATCGACCATGCCTTCGATTGAATGGATGTTTCGGCGATGAATGACGGCATTGATAGTCAGCGGCAGACCGGCTCTGACCACGGCTGTCCCGATGTCGAGCTTGCGCTTGTGGCCACCCTGCAACCCGCCGATCTCATCGGCGTTGATTTCGTCGATATCCTGCAGGCTGAGCTGCACATGATCGAGCCCGGCGTCAGCCAGAGCACTGAGCTTGGCTGCATCGAGCAGAACGCCCGACGTGATGAGATTCGTATAGAGACCAAGCTTGGCGCAATGAGCAATCAGCTCGGGCAGATCATGCCTCACGGTGGGCTCGCCACCTGACAGATGCAGTTGCAGAACGCCCAGCGCATCGGCCTCGGTGAAAACTCGTTTCCACGTCTCTGTGTCGAGTTCAGTCGACCGCCGGTCGAGGTGGAGCGGATTGGAGCAATAGGGGCACCGCAGCGGACAGCGATGGGTCAGTTCGGCAAGCAGACCGATGGGGGCAAGGATTTCGCTCATAGGTCGATCACCCGCTTGTCGGCAAAGTCCTTGAGGAACTGCTCTACATCGATGCGCACGTCCTCGGAATTGGCCTCGAATGCCTCGGCAAGTTGATGCACCAGCTGATCAACTTGGGTCGCCCCGTCGCAACGCCTAAGGATCTCGGCTCCGATGTCATCGATCTCGAAGATTCGCTCAGGTGCCAGCAGAACCCAGCGGCGACGCACTCGGTCATGCCGCAGCCGCACACCGCGAGGCAGCCGTGGAATTCTCTGTGCGAGCGACGCTTGCGCCATCGTCACTGTTCCGGTTTGAAGGCGCCCGGCGAAATAAACCCGGGCGACACATAGGAATAATAGAGTGCGTCGAGCTGGCTCCACAGCACCGCGCATTTGAACTCGAGCGCTGCCG
>DATBMX010000412.1:0-2703 GCA_036554625.1 Aestuariivirgaceae bacterium | reverse complement strand
TAGCAGCTCCGGCGCGGCAGGCGGGCGTTGCGAAGCCGAATGAGCAGCCGAACCTGCTCAACGTTCCGGGCGGCGAGACGCAGGACGTAACGGATGCGCTGATATTCGCGGATCTCCGCTTGGCTGCGGTAGCCATGCTTGAGCGCGTTCATGGCGCAGTGAGCCTTGCCGGCAGCGGTTTTCGGGCCCGTGGAGCGTTGCCACGGCGCCCAGGCCCTGATGAGCGCGGCTTGGCGCGCCCGGCGCTCCGGGGACCACCCTTTGCGGCTGCGCTCCGAGCGGGCACTAACGCGCTTTGGCCGACTACCATGTAAGCGTTTGGGCAGGCTGGATGATTTGGCTTCTGCAATAGAGCGTTTGCGCGAAATTTTTTTGCGAGTCGCAAGCCCTCGACCGCTCGAAGACAATTGCGAATCCGCCGAAACGGAGAGGGACAGGAGCGCAGTACTGCCGGCCTTCATAGCTCCTCCTTCACACAATGGAACTGCTCCGACAGACATAGTCCTATTCCTATTTCTATACGAGGAAATTGCCAACATGGCAGGCATTCGGATGGGACAGAATTGTCAGGTAAAGTCTTACTGAATAAAGCTATATTCGACTACAGACTCACGCCGCCCAATCGTGTAACTGATGTAGGATGCTAGGCCGTGTGACCCGAGACTGTCACGGGCTTGGTATAAGGGGACGGGGAGCGGTCTCGGCGCTTTTGACCCACCAAATTCGGTGTCTGCAGGGGGCAGTGCGGCAGCGCTGCCCCCTTCTCTCCCGACCCAGAGAGTTTCAGGTTCCCTTCCACGAATCTCGTCCATTTTGTAGCGCCCGGTATCATTTCCGATGGGCGGCATACATTTGAGACGCTCGGGCCCTCACTCTTAGCTGGAGATTGATCCGTAGAGGCTGCCCTGTGATGCATTGGCGTCGTGCCATGCCTGAGGACTTGGATAGAGCCGAACATTATCGGCTGAAGGCACAAGATTGCCGGGCAACGGCTGCAGTCGGATCGTGTCCCGATGCGTGGTGTAAGAGCGGCGGGGCGCTCGTGGACTCCGGCGGGGATTGGCCGGATCAAGTGGCCACTGCTGGCAGCTTGACAATGGGATCATCGCTCAAGGGCGCGATGGTTTCCAGGCTCATGTAGCGGCCTCGCTGCACGGCCCATTCATCATTCTGTTCGAGCAGTATGGCGCCGACGAGACGGACGATGGCGTCTTCGTTGGGAAAGATGCCGACCACTTCGGTGCGCCGCTTGATCTCGCCGTTGAGCCGTTCGATGGGATTGGTGGAATGGAGTTTCGGCCGATGGGCGGCGGGGAAGCTCATATAGGCGAGCACGTCGGCTTCGGCGTCGTCCATCATCGCGGCAAGTTTGGGCACTCGTGGACGAAGCTGATCGGCCACCGAACGCCATTGGGTGCGTGCGGCCTCACCATCGTTTTGGGCAAAGGCGGTGCCGATGAAGGCGGCAACCACGCGGCGGCCGGACCGTCCGGCATGGGCGAGCACATTGCGCAGGAAGTGCACGCGGCAGCGCTGCCAGGAGGAATGCAGGACCTTGGCGACGGCGGCTTTCAGCCCTTCATGGGCATCGGAGATGACGAGCTTGACCCCGCGCAAGCCGCGCCTGGCGAGCGTGCGCAGGAACTCGGTCCAGAAGGTCTCGGCCTCGGAAGCGCCGATGGTCATGCCCAGAACCTCGCGCCGGCCGTCAGCATTGACGCCAACCGCGATGATCACCGCAACCGAGACGATGCGCCCGTTCTGTCGCACTTTGAGGTAGGTCGCATCGAGCCACAGATAGGGCCACTCGCCTTCCAGCGGCCTGTTCAAGAACGTTTTGATCTTGTCATCGATCTCGGCGCACAAACGTGAGACCTGGCTCTTCGAGATCCCGCTCATGCCGAGCGCCTTGACCAGCTCGTCCACCGAGCGTGTGGAGACGCCTTGCACATAAGCTTCCTGGATGACGGCGGTGAGCGCCTTCTCCGCCATGCGCCGCGGCTCTAAAAAGCCGGGGAAGTAGCTGCCCTTTCTCAGCTTCGGAATGCGCAGCTCCACCGTGCCGGCCCGCGTCTCCCAGTCGCGATCGCGATAGCCGTTGCGGCTGTTGATCCTCAACGGGCTGCGCTCGCCATGCGGGGCCCCGGTCATCCCGTCAACCTCGAGCTCCATCAGCCGGTGCGCGGCAAAGCCGATCATCTCGCGCAAAAGATCGGCGTCGGAATTCTTCTCCAAGAGCGCGCGAAGGTGCATCATGTCGTCGGTCATCGTGACTCTCCTGTTCGGATTTAAGGTTCGACGACCAAAACCCTACGGAGATTCGCGATGACCACCGCTGTGGATAAGTAGACCGCCTCCGCCTGACTCGTGGCGGTCGCTGCGGCGGTCTACTTACCCACAGCTCCTACACCACTCGCCGGGACACGACCCCAATAAAAAGCGACATAAGCCGTCGCGCAAGTATCATTCCCTTGCCTTGTCACTGTCTATGCCTTCGCGACACAGAACCACGAAAAGGTCAACGGACAACGCCCGCGCTACAAGGAGTACGCCGCGTATCAATTCTGCTGTGTTCAGATGAGTCCGGATCAGCAAGAGTCCCAAGAATTTCTTTGCGAATATATTGCCAAGCGCAGCCGCGTCTTCCCAATGAACCTTGGCTCTTGCTGTGTCCCGTTCGACGCCTAACCCCAAACGATACAT
>DATBMX010000402.1:0-6896 GCA_036554625.1 Aestuariivirgaceae bacterium | reverse complement strand
TTCGAGCTCCTCGTTGCCGAAATATTTCACCGTCTCGTAGTTGAGCAGGCTGTCCACCGCCTTGGCATGCGCCTCGGTGTCGGATTCGTTCATGTCGCGGCGGATGGCGATGCGCCGTTCGCTTGCCCAGAAGGTGAAGCCGACATAGAGCGCGACGGTGACGAACACCACCGCGACGTAGATCCAGCCGAAATAGTAGGCGACCAGGCCCGCGATCATGAAGAGCTCGACCGCGGTCGGGATCGAGTTCAACACCGCCATGCGCACGATGGTGTCGACGCCCGCGACGCCGCGCTCGATGACGCGGTTCAAGCCACCGGTGCGCCGCTCCAGGTGAAAGCGCAATGAGAGCTCATGCAGATGGCGGAAGGTGCGGTTGGCGAGCTGGCGCACCGCGTTCTGGGCGACAACGGTGAACCACACATCGCGAAGCTGGGCGAACAGCACCATCAGCACGCGACCAACACCGTAAGCGATGATGAGCATGGCGGGGACGGCGGCGAGACCGAAAACGGAAAGCCCGGCGACAGACTCGCCGCTCGCGCTTCCGGTGAGAATATCGACCACCGTCTTGTAGGCGATCGGCACCGCGAGCGTGACGACCTTGGCGACGACGAGCGCCCCAAGCGCGAGAAGAACGCGCGCGCGCAAGTTCGGCCGGTTGGCCGGCCAGATATAAGGGAGAAGCTCGCGAAGCACGCGCCAATGCCCTGTCCGTGCCTGGAGCACGGCGTCGCTTCTCGATCGCGGTAGCCGGTCTTGCATCTTAGTTGGTTTCTATCAGTGCGCGCTTCGCGCGGCAAAAAAGGGCAGCGACCGGACGCTGCCCCCACTTCTCCGCCTATATAGGCCGCTTGCCCCGCCCCGCCAAGCGCCTCAGTCCGGGGGCACGTTCACCGCCCCAGAATGGTCGGCTTCGGGTCAAAAGCGGACATTGCGATCGGCGATCAGAAGGTCCGCTGAGTGCCAGACGCGGAAGTGACAACGTGCTAATATGGTCGGGAAAGCGGTCGAAAGCGGACTTAAGGATAGGCTGGTCTATTGGAGGAAATCCAATGCAACCACTGCCGCCCCAGCTTGAACTACCCGAAGGGGATCGCTTCACACTGCCAACCGTCTCAGCAGTTCGAGAATTGGTCCCTCCCGGCGGACAATTGCCCGCCCACATGGTCCTAATGATGATATGCGGAAAAGAGCTCTGGGTTCCTCTGGATAGAGAGATAGCGCAGCAGATGGCCAACATTCTTGCTCCCTTCCGTGAATGATTAGGGGAGCACTTACCGCTTAGGGTCGCCGCGCCAACCCCCTAAGGATCGTAATCGCCTGGGCCTCTGTGGAAGCCAACGCCTCGGTCAGAGAGCGGGCTTCTCTTTGGGGCGCTTGATCCTGCTCAAGGCTTCAAGCGAGTTTGCTCGGTATTGCTGTCATTGGATCGATCCGGGGCCGGCAAAGGATGGAGGGCCGCTCCGCGAACCGAATTGTTATTGTAGCGTTTAGGAGAATGGCGGGGGCTCTCTGAGAGCCCTAGATGACAACGACACATACTTCCTGCTATCGGGGATATGAGATCGTCCCCACGCCCCAATGGGCGAACTGGTGCGGCAGCATCTATGCCACGCGAGCTGATTTACCGCTCATCGCACGATCTACACTGCGGACTTTGGCACCATATAAAGAGATCGCTGTGGCCGAAGCGAAGCAGAAGATCGACCGCGTGCTGGCATCGTAGAGTTCGCGCATCATGGCAGCAGCCACAGATCGTTTCGTTGCTTGGTGCAAGCAGGAACAAGCCAGCATCGAGCAGGAGCTTGAGTTATTGGCGTCAGGCAAGGTGCGGATAGGCGAGGACATAGGATCGGGCTGGATCGACAAGACCGACGAGGCGATTGAACGCGCTAGGAGACGCCTTTCGCAACTCGAGGACCTCCTGACCGAAGAAGGGAAAACCACGATCACTAAGCCGGATGCCCCATAGTTTCTTAGCCGCCGACGTTTGCCTCCACCGGCACGACCAGGACCCCGTAGCGCAGACCTTCATCAACGTGCGTCAGACAAGGACTTCGTTAAACCTTCAAATGTCCCTGGTAGAAGCGCTTGGCCCGGTCGACGTCCGACACTGGAATGGCGACGATCTCTAGCTTCATGTCGACTGTCTTGCTCATGTCCGGTTCCTCAAGTTTGGGGTGCACGTCCAAGCCGATGAGTTGCGGAGTGATGTAGGAAGCATCGCCGGGAACCCGACGGTGTTGAGGATCCCCGTTCACCGCTTCGGGTATGCCGTGAAAACGTAATCCTTTGCCTTCACTATCGTATGGCACGCAAACCCGCACTTGGCGTCGTTGCCCTGTAAAGATGTATTGGGCGCGAAGGTGTCGGACGCGGCGTCGTAGTCAAATTGGGCGTATCCCCAGTTGCCGCCGTCCGCAAATCTCTTGCTGTCCCTTACCATGCAGCCGAGACCAATTAGGGTGCCCGGCACTATCGTCGACGGATCGGGGGCCTCAGCGCTCTTTTCCCGCTTCCAATGGAGCTTCACGGTCTTGGCGCCGTCTGGGAAAGCCTTGCCGTTACCTGGAATGCCGGCGCGGTAGGCTTCGATCATCACCGGATTGGCGACGATCGCGTTGATCTTGCCTTCGGTGTCGCTAACGGCAACCGCCGCCCAGTCTTCGTATCCCCTGCACTCGGACAATGCGAGCCCACCCGGCACTTGCACAGCGTACTTGTCCTGGACGGAGATGGCCGCGCCTCCCAAGACGGCGAGCACGACCGGAATGGTCAGCAGCAGCCACGGTGGAGTTTTCATCTTGCCGTTCCTCCCTGTGGTTGAAGGACGCCATTATGCAACGAGGAGCGGCATGCAGCAACGCGCCCTAAGGATCAGAAGCGACGTCACGCATGTCGGCTCATATGTCCGCTTCGTGCCAAAGCGGACATCCGACTTGCTCTCCAGATCGAGGCCACGGCCTTCTTGCTTGTTGCGACTCACGCTCGTCGTCAGCCTACGCCGATCCTGTCATCTTGGCGTTGTAGACCGCGACGACGACCTCGTCCGGGCAGCCGGTCATCTTTGCATTGTGCTCGGCGATCTCGGCCAGCTCTAGCTTGGTCGATGGCTCGTGTGCAGGGCATGATAGTACCGGCAGCCCAGCCAGTCCTCGCTCGTAAGCTGCCGGCAGCCATTCAGCGCCACCCCAATACGCGGCAGATCCACCGCCAATGTGCAGCGCGTTCGCGCCCATGTACCTAAGCCCGGCGCCGACGCCAGTAGCGCCAGCTGCTACCGATGCCTGGATGAATGAGGCCATGCACACCCGGTCATCGGGATCGCGCATGTCCAAGATATGGTGCGTCAACGGGTGAACTAGGTAGAGGTCGGCCGCACCGCCAAGATCGTGCCGATGTGAGCCTGTGCGGTTTTGCCCCTGTGTGGGCTGGCCACCTGAGAAGACGTACACGCGCAGACCTGACTGCCTTGAGGCTGTGAGCAGGATCTGCCTCGTCGTCTCGTTGATGGGCAGCTTGCGTGTTGCCCCTGATGTGGTCTGCTTTTCTACGATGCTTTCTGGAACAAACGGATTAACCTCATTCGCGCTAACGTCGCGTGGCGCAATAGCCAGCGCCGCCAGCAGTAAGCTGGCGATAAATCGCATTCGGGGACCCCTCCCGGCTGTTACTACTACTTCAGTTCGTTCTCCACCTGGCCGCGCGATTTGGCCATGATGAGGCTATTTCTGGGCATTTACTTGTATCAGCTTGGCAATTTCGGAACGGCGCGGAAGAAACTTAAGGCGTGGGAGTTGAAGCCATAAACTCCACAACTGTCCGCCTAGGCTCAGAAGCGGACATGGCGCAGGCATAAACACTAGAAGGAAGCTGAGGGTGGAGAGGTGCCGAATATCCTGATCAGAAAACCGATCGCCCTACTCAAGGCGGAGGCCGAAGAGACTGAGGTGCAAGCTTTGCTCACGCATGGCGGTGTGCCCTTGAAGCGCACGCTTTCAGCGTGGAGCCTCGTCTCGCTCGGTATCGGTTGCATAATCGGCGCCGGCATTTTCGTGCTCACCGGCCATGCCGCCGCCACCAACGCCGGTCCCGCCATTGTGCTCTCTTTCATACTTGGCGGCATGGTTTGCGCGTTTGCGGGTCTTTGCTACGCAGAGATGGCCTCGACCGTCCCGATCGCGGGAAGCGCCTATACCTATGCCTATGCGACGATGGGAGAATTCATCGCCTGGATCATCGGCTGGGACCTGATCCTCGAATATGCGCTCGGCGCGACGACAGTCGCCATCGGTTGGTCGGGCTATGTCGTGAGCTTTCTGCGCGACCTAGGCATTTCGATCTCGGACCAATTTGCAACCTCACCGCTAGCCTATGACGCGGCAACCGGCGTCTGGAGCCGTACCGGCGCCGTCCTCAACGTCCCGGCTATGCTCATTATCGTGGCGATCTCGTCCCTTCTCGTCATTGGCATCCGTGAATCGAGCAGGGTCAACAACGTTATCGTCGTCATCAAGGTGGCGATCGTCGTTGCGTTTATCGCGGCGGGCATTGCCTTCATATCCACGGAGAATTGGGTGACGGCAAGCAACCCAGAAGGCGCCTTCATCCCGCCGAACCAAGGGCCCGGGATTTTCGGCTGGAGCGGAGTTCTGCGCGGTGCTGCCGTCGTGTTCTTTGCCTATATCGGCTTCGACGCGGTCTCGACCGCCTCGCAGGAGGCCATCAACCCTCAACGCGACATGCCGATCGGTATACTCGGCTCGCTTGGTCTTTGCACGCTGCTCTACGTGCTGGTGAGCTTCGTCATCACCGGCATCGTGCCCTATGACAAATTGAACGTGCCGGACCCGATCGCCGTTGGCGTCGACGCGATTGGCCTCACGTGGCTGTCGCCCATCATCAAGCTCGGCGCGATATTGGGCTTAACTTCAGTCATCCTCGTGCTGCTGCTCGGCCAGCCGCGCATCTTGTATTCCATGTCGCGCGACGGGCTCATGCCGCCGTTTGGCGCGAAAATCCATGATCGCTTCCGCACGCCTTACATCAGCACCATCGCCGTGGGCATGATTGTCACGATTCTGGCGGGCCTGCTGCCGATCGGCCTTGTCGGGGAACTTGTGAGCATTGGTACGCTGTTCGCATTTGCGATCGTCTGCCTTGGCGTGCTTGCGCTGCGCATCTCGCAGCCAGACATCGAGCGACCCTTCAAGACGCCGGCGATCTACTTCGTCGCGCCAGCGGGAGCGGTGTCAGCGGTGGTTCTTATGCTCGGACTGCCGTGGGACACGTGGCTCCGGCTTGGCGTCTGGCTGTTGTTCGGCCTCGTCATCTATTTCTGCTACGGTATGCGCCACAGCCGGGTAGCCAATCAGACGGTCCAAGGTGAGTGTCCATGAGTAAGTCGGCTGCGGCCACACACTGGGGCTGCTCCACTTCGTATCCCAGCTTAAGAGTTCAATCTGGTTGTCACCAAATGAAGCCTTCCGAAGCGTCCCGAAGCGATCGGTAAACAGCGAAACAATACCAATCAAAAAAGGTTAGGCTAAGAACGAGCCGCGCTTTCACTTTCAGGGCAAGTCAGCTTCGCCGACTACCTCCGTGCGCAAAGAGACTCACGTCGTGGCACGCGTCAAAGGCAAATATGACAGCAAGTTGCTGGGCAGCGAGGAGATCGCCGAAGCTACGCGCGCCTTTCACTTCGAAAAGCCGGGCGGGTTCGCGTTCACGCCCGGTGAATCGATAGACCTCTTCATGCCGGAGGACTTTCCAGGCGCGAGCGACGACCGCCAGCGCAGCTTCTCTCTCGCATCCGCGCCTCAGGAGGACCGGCTGACGATCGCCACCCGCATGCGCAAGAGCGCCTACAAAGAGCCGCTCGCGGCCGCTCCGCCCGGCGCGCGCGTGCGGATCGTCGGCCCGACGGGAACGATGAGCCTGCACGACGAGCCCGACCGCGCCATCGTGATGATCGCCGGCGGCATCGGCATCACCCCGTTCATCAGCATGCTGCGGAGCGAGGCTCAGGCCGACCGGCCGCGACCCATGGCCCTGCTCTATTCCAACCATCGGCCCCAGAACGCAGCCTACCTCGACGAGCTGCGCGAACTGGAACAACGTCTCGACGGCTTCCGCCTTGTCCTGACCATGACGGGGATGAAGGACTCCGACAGCTGGAAGGGCGAAACGAGGCGCATCGACCCCGACATGGTGAGAGAGGCCAGCCGCGGCCTGCCCCGGCCCCATTACTATATCGCCGGCACGCCGGATATGTGCGAGGCCATGCGGCAGATGCTCGACGACATGGGCATCGACGACGACGACATCCACAGCGAGGACTTCACCGGCTACACGTAGGGCCCGCTGAGTCGGTCTTCGCTGGCGCAAAAATCATGCAACCTTGCGAGTTCAGCGCATTCCCGTAGTTTGAATTCGCGCGGACTTTGGAACCCGTAAGCGTGCCCTTGTAAGAGCGTCATGACAAAGGACCTCCTCATGTCGGAAAACCCCAAAGAAGGCCTCGATCGCCGCGACTTTATGATTGCATCTATTGCCACGGTTGGCGCGTCGGCTGTCACCAGAAACGTTGGACCCGCCAACGCCCAAGAGACCGCGGCGTCCACTGGCGAGGCGGCATCGAGTGCACCGCAAGGGACGGTCTATACCGCCGATGTGATCCGGGGGAAGAAAGTCGTCAGCCTGCTCGACGTGAACGACCTGGAACCCGGACGGAAGCACTTTTTGTATTTCAAGGGCGTTGAGATGCCGACCGGACAGCATTGGTATGTGTCCGTGACGGTCGCCAAGGGAGCAAAGCCGGGCAAGCGCGGCGTTCTGACCAGTGGCGTGCATGGCGACGAGATGAGTTCCGTGCATGCGGTCCAGACCGTGAT
>DATBMX010000386.1:0-2233 GCA_036554625.1 Aestuariivirgaceae bacterium | reverse complement strand
GGCTCTTGCAGGACATAGCCTTCACCATCGAACCAGGACAGGCGCTGGGCATCATTGGTCCTTCAGGCGCCGGGAAATCGACCCTGTGCCGCGTCGCCGCGGGGCTTGTGAAGCCGGATATTGGCGAGGTGCGGCTGGACGGAGCGCGCATCGACATGTGGGAGGCCGACGCCCTGGGGCGTCACCTTGGTTATCTGCAGCAGGACGTCGGCCTGGTTCCGGCGACCGTTGCGGAAACGATTTCCCGGCTGGAGCGAGATGCTCCGCCTGAGCGGATTCATTCTGCGGCCAGCGCGGCGGGTGCGCATGAACTAATCCTGTCACTCCCTTCGGGCTATGACACGCCCCTGGGCGATGGCGGCGTACAGATCTCCGGCGGCCAGCGCCAAAGAATAGGGCTCGCTCGTGCTCTTTTCGGAGATCCCGTTCTGCTGATTCTCGATGAGCCTGATGCTCATCTCGATGCGGCGGGCGAAGGAGCCCTCAAGGACGCCATAGTGAAAGCCAAGAGACGCGGCGCGGCCGTGATGTTCGTCACCCAAAAGCCGGGCATGATCATGCTGATGGATCAGGTGCTGGTCTTGCAAGGAGGCAAGATCATTCGGATCGGACCGAGTGCCGAAGTCTTGCGGGCGATGACCAGGAAGGAGCAAGGGGGATCATGAAGGATTCAAGAAAGAACGGGCATTGCGAGGCAAATCTTCGCCGGGCTGTCTGGGCTCCGGCAATAGCCGGAATGACCATACTCACGGGTTTCTTCGGTGGCTTGGTTGTGTGGTCGGCCTCTGCGCCGCTTTCCGGGGCCATTATTGCGGGGGGTGCGATTGCACCGGAAGGAGCGACGCGCGTTGTCCAGCACCTCGAGGGGGGAATCATCGAGGAAATTCTCGTCAGAGAAGGAGACCGTGTTCTTCAGGGCACTCCGCTCATAAGGCTGCGGGACGTCAAGGCGCGCAGCCAGCACGACATCCTCCAGTCCCAGGCTTATCAGCTCGAACTCATTCACGATCGGCTCACAGCCGAGCAGAGCGGCGACAGCCGATGGACACCGATTTCGATGCCGACCGACTCCGGACAGACCGAGGCAATGGAAGTGCAAATGAAGCTGTTCGATCTGAACCGTCGGGCCTTTCATGAGGAAGCGCAAATGCTGAGAGAGCGCATCAGCGAGTTCGAAGCGAGCATAGCAATGATGCAAAGTCAAAACGACGTGGCGCGGCACGAGCGAAAGCTGCTGCAGCGCGAGATCAAAATGGCCGACGATCTTCACAAGAAGGGATTGATGGCGCTGCCGCGACTGCTTCAGCTTCAGCGGCACGAGGCCGAGATAGACGGCAACTTCATTGGACGTAAGGGAAATATCGAGCGCGCCAAGGCGCAGATTGCTTTCCACCGAACGCAAATCAAGAACATTGAAACCAAATACTACTCCCGGATCGGCAAGGAGCTCGAGGAGAACACGGCCAGGAAGGTCGAATCCAAACGAAAACTGCAGGAAGCCGAGGACGTTTTGCGCCGCACCATCGTCTTTGCCCCCGTGGATGGCGCCGTCACCCAACTGCGCCATCGAACAATCGGCGCCGTGTTGCAGCCCGGAGAGCCGCTCCTCTACCTCGTACCGACGAAGGAATCCCTCGTGGTCGAGGCGCGCATCAGGCCAACGGACATCGACGCCGTGGCATCATTCCAATCGGCCCAGGTGAGGCTTCTTGCCTATGATCAGCGCGGCTCCGCACCGATCTCGGCGAGAGTGGAAACCGTGTCGCCCGATTTGGTGGTCGATCAGCGCAGCGGAGAGAAATACTACCTGGCACGGCTAGAAATCACTCCGCAACCCGGCCTGCCGGCAAAATTCACAGTGGGGCGGGAGAGCTTCGAACATACGCCGCGGCTGATCGCCGGCATGCCTGTGGAGGTGATGATTGCCACGGAATCGAATTCGATCATCAGATATCTCGTGGCGCCAATCGCCGATGTGTTTCGCCGGTCTCTGAGAGAGAGCTAAAACGGCTCTCGCAGCGCCGTGGCTCCGCAGCTAGCAAAACTTCGAGAAAAGCAAACAGGCGACGCTGGGTTTCTCTGGTCCGGCTGCTTTGGGCTTGCTTTGCACCTCAGCCACCTTGGCCTTCCTTACCCTTTCCCGGGGTTCGGGCTTCTGCGTGTAGTTGCGAATGACCTTCGGTTCATCCTCGCGTTTGCTCTTCTGTTTCGGCGGATCGGCCGCATCTGAAGG
>DATBMX010000330.1:0-3709 GCA_036554625.1 Aestuariivirgaceae bacterium | reverse complement strand
CCGCGATTTTTCTGCTCCTGTGGTCCGCGGGCTTTCCCGTGGCCAGGATCTGCCTCGAATTCGCTGAGCCGATGACATTCCTTGCTGTGCGATACGGGTTCGTGCTTGTCATACTCGCGCCGCTCTTCATAATCCTGCGCCCGCCTCTTCCCCAGGCCGCGGCGGACTGGCTTCATCTCGTTGTCACGGGTTTTCTCATCCAGGTCGTTTATTTCGGCTTCTGCTATCTGGCTTTCGCCCTGGGCGAGTCGGCGGGCACGGTGGCGCTCATCGTATCGCTGCAGCCGATCCTCGTTGCTCTGCTCGCGCCGAGACTCGCTGGCGAGACGGTGGGCGGTCGGCGGTGGGTCGGGCTTGTCTGCGGACTCGCCGGCGCTGCGCTCGTCATCCTCGCGCGCTCGACAGCGGGCATGTCCTCTCTCCTTGGCGTCACCCTCACCGTCCTCGCCCTGCTCGGCATCAGCGCCGGCGCCCTTTACGAAAAGCGCTTCGGGAGCGGGCAGCACCCCGTCACCGCGAATCTCGTCCAGTATGGGGTGGGGCTTCTTGGCACGCTGCCTTTCGCCCTCGCCATGGAAAGCGGCCGCGTCGAATGGACGGGCGAGTTCATTCTGTCGCTCGCCTATCTGGTGATCGCCAATTCGATCATCTCGATCACCCTCCTTCTCGCCATGATCCGTCACGGCGAGGTCTCGCGCGTCTCCGCCCTGTTTTTCCTCGTGCCTCCGCTCGCCGCCCTCCTCTCCTGGGCGATGCTGGGCGAAGCGATCCAGCTGCTGGCATGGCCGGGAATCATCCTCGCCGCTCTCGGCGTTGCGCTGGCGAGCTGGAATGGAAGAGCGCGCAAGTCCGTGCTGTCGCCCTCAGGCCAGCAATGACTTGACGATTCCGCCCGCCTTTGCGAAGTCCATGCGCCCGGCATGGCGCTGCTTGAGCGCGCCCATCACCTTGCCCATGTCCTTCACGCCCTGGGCGCCCGTTTCGGCGATGATCTTGGCGATCTCGGCCCTCATCTCCTCATCCGACAATTGCTGCGGCATGAAGCTCTGGATGATTTCGATCTCGCCTCTCTCCTGCGCCGCCAGATCCTCGCGCCCTGCCTGCTCATAGGTGGCGAGCGACTCCTGGCGCTGCTTCACCATCTTGGCGAACACTTCGAGGATCTGCTGATCGCTCACACCCGCATCGGGGCCGGCCGTGCGGTTCTGGATGTCGCGCTCCTTTATGGCGGCGTTCATCAGCCGGAGCGCCGATACTTTCAGCTTGTCGCCAGACTTCATCGCCTCTTTCAGCGCTTGGTTGATCTGCTCACGCAGTGGCATTGGTTTCTCCTGTCAGACCTCCGACATACAGGCATCGTCATTCCGGCGAAAGCCGGAATCCGCTTCCATGCCGGGAGGTCGGAAGCTGGATCCTGACCTTCGTCAAAGTGACGAGGAGGGTTGACCCACTCGTCTCCGTTCAATAGGGTCCGCCGCGCTCGAATCCGAGGATCGTCCTTGCCGCAGAAGACATCGCCACGCGCAGAATCGCGAACGCCCTCGGCTTGGCACGTGCCCCCGACGACGGCGGTTCTCGTGCTTGCCGACGGCACGGTGATCGAGGGCCAAGGCCTCGGCGCCGAGGGTTCGGCGGTCGGGGAAGTCTGTTTCAACACCGCCATGACTGGCTATCAGGAGATACTCACCGACCCTTCCTATGCCGGCCAGATCGTCACCTTCACCTTCCCGCACATCGGCAATGTCGGCGCCAATGACGAGGACATGGAGACATCCAACCTCGCTGCCGCCTCGGGCGTGCGCGGCTGCGTATTCAAAGCTTCCATCACCGAACCCTCCAACTACCGCGCCGCGCGCCATTTTGACCACTGGCTCAAGTCGCGCGGCATCGTCGGCCTCTCAGGCATCGACACCCGCGCCCTGACGGCGCGCATCCGCGACAAGGGCATGCCCAACGCGGTCATCGCTCATGATGCGCAAGGCCGCTTCGATCTCGAGGGCCTGAAACGCGAGGCGCGCGCCTGGCCGGGGCTTCTCGGCATGGATCTGGCGAAGGAGGTCTCCGTCACCCAGCGCTATGACTGGGACGAGATGACTTGGGTGTGGAGCAAGGGTTATGACCGCCAAAACGCGCCCCGCCATCATGTCGTCGCAATCGACTATGGACTCAAGCGCAATATCCTGCGCTGCCTCGCTTCGGCAGGCTGCAAGGTCACCGTCTTGCCGGCGACCGCAACGGCGGAAGAGGTGATGGCGCTTTCGCCCGACGGGATTTTCCTGTCGAACGGCCCCGGCGATCCCGCCGCCACAGGCGAATATGCCGTGCCGATGATCCGCGAGCTGATCGCCACCGGCAAGCCCCTCTTCGGCATCTGTCTTGGCCACCAGATGCTGGCCCTGGCCCTCGGTGCCCGCACGAGCAAGATGCACCAGGGCCACCATGGCGCGAACCACCCCGTGAAGGATTTTACCACCGGCAAAGTGGAGATCACCTCCATGAACCATGGCTTCACCGTGGATCGCGACAGCCTGCCCAAGGGCGTCGTCGAAACTCACGTGTCGCTGTTCGATGGCACCAATTGCGGTCTGGCGGTGGAGGGAAAGTCGGTGTTTTCCGTGCAATATCATCCGGAAGCCTCACCCGGTCCTCAGGACAGCCATTATCTGTTTCGCCGCTTCATCGATTTGATTGAAAAGCACAAAAAAACATAGTCGGGCAGGATTCTGCACCGGCGGTTCATAACTTCTAATTGCATTTCTCAACTGTGTAGCGTTTAGATTGTATTACGAACTTCTGACGACTATTCTCTCGTAAGAGAACGATTCGGGGGTGGAGATGCGGTGGGCCATCTGCCGGCAGGCGAGCGTTTCGCCAATTGCGTTGGTCCAGCGGCCGCAGGGTCGCATACGGCCAGCCCTTCTTGCTTCCACCGCGATCGCGCTGGCGCTCCTCGCCGCTCCTCTTTCCTTCGCTGCCGATGAATGCGGCACGGGCGCGACCGTCACCTGCACATCGGCCGGCAATCCCTATGCCTCCGGCATCGCCTATGACTCGGTCCCCGATCTCACTCTGATCGTTGAGAGCGGCGCTGCCATCGCGACGGTCTCCCCCGGCACAGACGGAATTTTCATTACCTCCTCCGGCAGCGTCGATCTCACCATGCAGCAGGGATCGAGCATTTCCACGAGCGGCGATGACGCTGATGGAATCGAGCTGATCTACAGCAGTGCGCCCGTGTCCATAAATTCCTCCGCCACGATCACCACCCAGGGCTCCCGCGCCAGCGGAATCTATGCTGCCTACAATTCTGCAGAAGTCTCCGTCGGCTCCGCAGGAGCCATAACCACTTGGGGCGATGACGCTCACGCGATCTATTTGGGAGCCAACTATGGAAGCGTGTCGGTGGACTCCGCTGGCGCAATCATCACCTATGGCCCTAGCGCGTCGGGAGTCAGGGTCAATGCCATCCATGAAACAGGCATTTCGATCACGCATTCAGGCGCCATCGCCACCTCGGAAACGAGCGCGCATGGCATCTATGTCCTTGGCGTCGACTGGCCGGCGAATGTGCCGGGGGCCGATGTTTCCATCACCACCGCCGAGGGAAGTGCCATCGCAATCTCCGAATTCAACGCCAACGGCATACGGATCAACAACAATGGAACAACCATTCGGGACGTGACGCTCGATCTCGCCGGCGTCATCCAAA
>DATBMX010000326.1:0-1796 GCA_036554625.1 Aestuariivirgaceae bacterium | reverse complement strand
ATGAAGATCGCGGCCGCGATCGTGACCGAGCGCGGCGGACGCACCTGCCATGCCGCCATCGTCGCCCGCGAGCTTGGCGTGCCGGCCGTCGTCGGGGCGGCGGGAGCCAAGGATGCGCTGCGAACCGGCGCCGTCGTAACGGTCTCTTGCGCGGAAGGCGACATAGGCCGCGTTTATGCCGGCCGGCTCCTGTTCGAGACGACGCGGATCGATACGAGCACACTCAAGCGGCCGCGCACCCACATCATGCTGAACCTCGGCAATCCGGAGCTGGCGTTCCGGACGGCGATGCTGCCCAACGACGGCGTCGGCCTGGCGCGCATGGAATTCATCATCAGCGAGCACATCGGCGTGCACCCGATGGCCCTGGTGCAGCCGGAGAAGGTGACTTCGCCCGAGGCCAGAGCGGCCATCTCCGAGCGGGTGCGCAACTATCCGAGCCCGGCGGACTACTTCATTGAGAAGCTCTCGGAAGGCATCGGCGTTATTGCGGCCGCGTTCTACCCCAGGCCCGTCATCGTCCGCCTGTCGGACTTCAAGACCAACGAGTACGCCCGACTGATCGGCGGCGAGGGCTTCGAGCCCAAGGAAGAGAACCCCATGCTCGGCTTCCGCGGGGCGGCCCGCTACGCGCACCCCGCCTATGCCCCCGGCTTTGCGCTGGAATGCGCGGCTCTCCGCCGCGTGCGCCGCGAGATGGGGCTGACCCACCTCCGCATCATGGTCCCCTTCTGCCGGCGGGTGGAGGAGGCGCGCCGCGTGCTGGAGGCCATGGCGGGCCACGGCCTGAAGCGGGGGGAGGACGGCCTCGAGGTCTACGTCATGTGCGAGATCCCGAACAATGTCATCCAGATCGATGCCTTTGCTGGGCTGTTCGACGGCTTCTCCATCGGCTCCAATGACCTGACCCAGCTCACCCTGGGCGTGGATCGGGATTCGGAGATCGTCGCCTTCGATTTCGACGAGCGCGATCCCGGCATGCTGGAGATGCTGAGACTCGCCGTCGAGGGCGCCAAGCGCAACGGGCGTCACGTCGGCATCTGCGGCGAGGCGCCTGCCAACTATCCCGAGATCGCCCGCTATCTGGCCGGGCTCGGCATCGACTCCATCAGCGTCAACCCTTCGAGTCTCCTGCGCACGATGGAGGTCGTCGCCGAGGCGGAGGCGGCCGCAGGGCGACGGGACGCTTCCTCCAGAGCGGCAGAATAGGGACGGCACACGGGGGAGGGGATGTCAAACAGGATCGACCTCGATGGCCGCTGCGCCATCGTCACAGGCGGCGCGCAGGGCATCGGCCGCGCCATCGCCGAGCGCTTCCTCATTTCGGGCGCGGTGGTCGCCATCTGGGACCGCGACGGCCGCCTCGCCGAAGAGACCGCGGAGGCGTTGAAGCCGCGCGGCCGTGCAGTCGCCTTCGCCGTTGATGTGACCGACTACGCAGGCGTTGAGCAGGCGCGCGATGCAACCGTCGAGAGCTTCGGTCACATCGACATCCTGGTCAACAATGCCGGCATCGGCGGGCCAACACGCCCAATGTGGGAGTATCCGCTCGATGTGTGGCGGCAGGTCATGGCGGTCAACCTGGATGGCCCGTTCCACTGCTGCCGGGCCGTCGTCCCGCACATGATCGCCAAGGGTTACGGCCGCATCGTCAATATCGCCTCCATCGCCGGCAAGGAGGGCAATCCGCAGGCTTCCGCCTATTCCGCCTCCAAGGCCGGCCTTATCGCGCTCACCAAGTCGCTCGGCAAGGAGCTCGCCGCCTACGACATCTCGGTCAACTGCATCACGCCATC
>DATBMX010000313.1:0-2532 GCA_036554625.1 Aestuariivirgaceae bacterium | reverse complement strand
CATGCTTGGCGGACAGGCGATTACGGCAATGGCGTTCATCCTTGTGCAGAACTTCTGGCTCGGTCTCATCGCCGCGTTCATCGTCCTCGTTCAAGGCGTCTTTATTCCGAAGATGCGCCGGCGCCTTATCCGCCTCGGCCGTCAGCGGCAGCTCACGGCACGCGAACTTGCTGGACGCGTCGGCGAGGTCTTCGACGGCATCGTGGTCGTTCGCACCAACGACACCTCGAACTACGAGCGCGCGGATATTTCGCATCGGCTCGGCCGCATTTTCAAGATTCGCTACGACATTTATCAGTGGAAGTTCCTGGTCAAATTCATCAACAATTTCCTGGCCCAGGTCACGCCTTTCCTTTTCTATTCCGTTGGCGGCTACCTGGCGCTGGAGGGCAGGCTCGACGTGGGCCAGCTCGTCGCGGTCATCGCCGCGTACAAGGATCTGCCGACGCCGCTCAAGGAGCTGATCGATTGGGATCAAGAGCGCCAGAACGTAGAGGTCAAGTATCAGCAGGTCGTGGAGCAGTTCGACGTGGACGGCGTTCTCGATCCCAAGCTGCAGGCTCTGGACGGCCAGTCGGTGGCGGCGCTGAAGGAACCTCTCTCGGTGGCAAAGGTCACCTACACCGACGAGGGGGGCACGCGCGTGCTCGACAATGCGACGCTTTCCATCCAACCGGGAGAGAAAATTGCGATCGTCGATGCCGTCGGAGCCGGCGGCGAAGCCTTGGCTGAAGCGATCGCGCGGCTTGTCAGACCTGAAAGCGGACAGATTCTCATCGGCAAGCAAGAGATCTACAATCTTCCGGAAACGATTACCGGCCGCCGCTTCGCCTATGCAGGGGCCGACGCCTACATGTTTCAGGGCACGATGCGCGATAATCTTTTGTACGCTCTCAAACATATGCCTTGGCGTGAAAAGTCCTATGAAGGAGAACAAGCCAAGATACGCCAGTGGGAAATTCGTGAAGCGGAGACAGTTGGCAATCCCAGCCTCGATATCCACAGCGAATGGATCGACTACGAAGCGCTCGGCGTCAAAGGCAACGAAGAACTTCTGTCCGCAGCGCTGCGGGTGCTCGACACCGTGGCTCTGTCTCAGGACGTATTCGAGCTAGGCTTGAGATCGTCCATGAGCCCTGCGCAGCATCCCAAGCTCAGCTCGCAAATCGGCAAGGTGCGCGAGGCGTTGAGGCTTGGGCTCGAGGCCGAGGGGCTAACCGACATTGTCGTTCCTTTTGAACCGGACAGCTACAATTCTGAAGCAACGGTGGGAGAGAATTTGATCTTCGGTGCGCCGATCGGGCCGGAGCTGGCGATAGAGAATCTTAAGAATAACGCCTATGTTCGATCGGTCCTCAAGAACACGGGTCTCGATGAAGCGCTCTATCGAGTGGGCGCCGAAATCGCGGAGAATGTGGTTGAGATCCTCGGCGAGCTGCCGCCCGACCATTCGTTCTTTCAACAATTGACATTCATGACCGCCGAGGAAATCCCGGCCTACAGGGCTCTTCTGCAAAAGGTGAAAGACAGGCCATTCAAAGCCGTGGATGACACCGATGCAAGCAGATTGATCGGGCTGAGCTTTTCCTATTCCGAACCGCGCTACCGCTTCGGCATTGTCGACGAGCAGTTGATGGCGCAGGTTGTGGAGGCGCGAAAGCTGTTCCAACGCGGTCTGCCGAACAACCTTGAGGATTCGATCGAGACATATGATCCTGAGCAATACAACAGCGCGGCAAGCCTGCTCGACAACGCGCTGTTTGGACGGATCTCGCACCGCCATGCGGACGGCGCTGACAAGATCAGGGCCATCGTGCGCGATGTGTTTGAGGAGCTCGACCTTTCAGGCGAGGTGATTGACGCGGGGCTTGATTTCAATGTCGGAGCAGGAGGACGTCGATTGACGGTCGCACAGCGTCAGAAACTCAATTTGGCCCGGGCGTTGCTCAAGCGCGCAGACTTCATGATTTTCAACAAGGCGTTGTCCGCGGTTGATATCCGCACACAGGAAAAGGTCGTACAGGCGGTGCTGGAGGGGGCAGGCGAAGAAGCCTGGAAACCCGCCGTCGTGTGGGTGCTGAGCTCACCCGGCATGGCCCGGCATTTCGGGCGGGTGGTTGTGTTCGAGAGGGGTCGGCCGGTGGAAGACGGCGAGTTTGAAATGCTCGCGAGCGGCAAGAACAGCTTTGCTGCAATGCTGGCCCGGTAAGTTGAGAAGGACGTGAATGCCATGGTTCTGAAGGATGAGGTGGAAAGGCTTAGGCTCGTTCCTTTGTTCTCCAACGTCGCGCCGGGAAAGCTGAAGCTGCTTGCGTTCACCTCGCGGCGGCTGAGTTTCAAGGCGGGCCATACGCTGTTTCATCAGGGCGATCCGGGCGATGCGGCCTATGTCGTGCTCTCGGGGTCGGCCGACGTCCTCGTGGACAGCGATAGTGGCGAAATCAAAGTGGCCAGCGTCGGTCCGAATTCGATCATTGGCGAGATCGCCATATTGTGCGACGTCAATCGCACCGCCACGGTGAAAGCCAACTC
>DATBMX010000301.1:0-4672 GCA_036554625.1 Aestuariivirgaceae bacterium | reverse complement strand
TGAGGATGCGGTCGTTCGTAAACCAGAGCATGAGGTCGGTGTCGTGTATGGCATCCCCGACAATCGGGCCAATCTTGTTCAGGATTTCAGGTGTCCAGGCCGCAGGGATGTTGCGTCTTGAACTCATGGCGACGATGCGCCCTATCCTTCCAGCCTCTATGGCTTGCTTGGCCATGCGGTAGCGCGGGTTAAATCGACAAATATGACCGACCAGCAAAATGCCTTTGGCGCGCTTTGAGACAGCGATAATCTTGTCACAGTCGTCCACCCTCGAGGCCATCGGCTTCTCCAGGAACACGTGTTTGCCTGCCTCGAGCGCGGCTATGGCGGGCTCGGTGTGCTGGTCCCACATCGTGACGATGGACACAGCATCGATCGAGGAATCGGCGAGCAGCTCGCGATAATCCCGAAAAGCCTTGTCCACACGGTATTTCCCGGCGAGCTGCCTGAGGCGCTCGGGCGTGCGCGTGCACAGCGCGGCAAGCTCGAGATTGGGAACGCCGACAATCGTGTCGCAGTGAATTTCACCGAACCATCCCAGACCAATAACGCCGATCCTTAGCCTTTCCATCAACGTCTCCTCACAGCGTATATAGCGCTACCTCCGGAACGACTTCAGTCGTTCGATTCTCCGGCGTCCTTCAGACGTGTGGCGCATATTGAGAAAGTCCGTGAAGGTAAAGACGCAGAGGCCGTCTGCCTCGCTATCCTCAACGCTATCAATGCAGTGAATGAACTCGTCAGCGTCGACCGTCTTTTTGCGTCCATGGTCTGCATGCATGCCATGCAAGTACAGAGCGCTGCCCTGGATCGTGCACACAGTCGTCCTGCCGCTCCTTCGTTTCACGTCGGTTCCAATCCTTCCCGTCCAGCCCGGGTCTCTTCGCAGAATTTGATGATAGGCCATGACTTCAAATACATCTGCGACCTGGCTCAATTGTGAAGGGCTCTGGCCAAAAATCTCTTCGACTGCATTCCCGAAATCATCGATGAAGAACGGCAGGGTATTGATGACGACCTTGATACCTGGCTTGAGGGCGCCGAGCCGGCTCTTGATCGAGCCGACTGTTTTGACGGTTTGCCGGCACTTCCAATCTCTCCACGCCTCACGGTGCCTGGTCGCGACAAGCTCAGCTGATGCGACAGCATCGGTGATGGGCAGATCGATGTTTCCGTCCTGGCAGAAGCGCGCGAGCGTTTGCTGCCCATAGCAATAATCCGGCATTTGGCTTCGCCTGACATCGGGGAGCCAAATCTCCCAGAAGCCCGGCCAGCGAATGAAACCAAGATGAATCCCTTCCGGCTCAAGTGCAGTGACCGCGGCTTCCAGCAGCCGTGACTTGTGCTCGAGATTTTCCATTCGATCGGGCGGCAGGCCGATGTACCAATCCACCTTTTCCTCTTTCCGGCCGAATTGATCGGTAGGCAGAAGCTCCGGGTGCGCTGCGATGAATTTTGGGTCAAAACCGAAGTTGAGCGAGCAGAAGTAGCCAATGTCGCGATCCTTCAGGGCGTCTCGAAAGGCGCGATCATCCATTTTCTCGAACCGCGTTCTATGTTCGGCCGTGATCTCACTCGCAATGGCGGTATCTTGCATGGGAATCAGCTTGCTCTGACTCAGCACGAAGCTCACTCCCATGCTGCTTAGGATATCTGCCGCCTGTTCAGGCTCGAGCAGATGCTCGACGTACCAGACGTTGTCGTAAATCTTCATTCCAAGGCGCGGATCGAACATGGCATCTCTTTGCGTGAGTCACGCCGGGAACTCCGGCCCGGCTCAAGCGTCCGGCCGACAGCAGGAGGCTGTTACCATTCGCCCTTGAATTGATCGACGTTGGCAGCCGTGATCTTGGGCATTGGAATTATGTTGCGTTTCTCAGCCGGTTTCTCGCCTTTGGCTATTTTCAGAGCGAGGTCCAGGGCCTGTTTGGCATCCGTCGTCGGCGACTGATCCATCGTGCCGTACATGAGGCCCTCTTTTATGGCTTTCAGGCCGTTCTTGGTGCCGCCCGTCCCGACCACCTTGATGTCTTCCCGACCGGCCGCCTTGAACACCTCGGCCGCTGCTGCGCCGGAATTGTCATCCTGCGCGAAGACACCCTTCAGCTGATCGCCATAGGACGTGAGGAATGCCTGCGCGACGTCCTTGGCCTTGACTGGGTTCCAGTCGGCCGTCTGCGCACCTAACACGGTGATGCCCGACTTGAGCTCCGCCAGGCGATCGTTGAGGCCTTGCGTGCGCAGCAGCGTCGTGCTCTGGCCGGGCGAACCCTCAATGATGGCAATGCCGCCCTGACCCCCGAGCGCTTCGTGAAGAAGCTCGGCGGCTATAACGCCTTGAACATAGTCGTCGGGGCCCGAATATCCAGCAAGCAATTCCTTACCAGCGTCTGCCGGCTCATTTGATACGGCCAGAATGGGGATGCCTGCGTCCACAGCTTGCTTCAATGCCGGCACGACGGCGTTTCCATCAAGCGACGTGACCAGAAGCACGTTGACCTTGCGGTTGACGAGAGAGCCGATGTCGCTGCTCTGTTTGGCGATGTCACCATCGGCGCTGAGCGTGACGAGTTCAACGTCTGGATGTTTCTTCACCTCTTCCTGAAGAATATTTGTAACTGCTGCGATGTACGGCCAGCCGAGATTCGGCTGTGAATGACCGATGACGACCTTATCCGCCCAGGATGGTGTCGCAGTCACCAAGAGCATGGCGACCGCACCAGCAGATCCGAGCAGTTTCCTTCGACTAAACATATCAAACCTCCTTTTGCTTCACTCCAGTGGCCGGTTCGCCGACCGCGGCAGCTTCTGTTGTCAGCGCGGCTGCAAGCGCATCAGTGTACCGTCGGCTACAACGAGCAGCAGGAGCAGCCCGCCTATCGTCATGCGTTGATAGTAAGACGGCATGTCCAAGAGATTCAGGACATTGATCAGACACCCGACGAAGATCAAACCAGCGATCGCACCGGCTACCGAACCCTCTCCACCCCTGAGGCTGGCACCGCCAATAAGGGCGGCTGCCGCAGCAATAAGAGGCGTGGCCTCACCGATGATTGGCGAGCCCGTGCCAAGGCGGGAGGCGAGAAGAACGCCGGCCAGGCCTGCAAGGGCACCGCTGAGAATGTAGCATTGGCGCTTCAGGCGACCGGTGTTCAAGCCCGACATTGTAGCAGCAAGCTCACCAGCGCCCACCGCGTAAATGTGTCGGCCCCAGGGTCGCTGGGTCAATGCGACGTGCGCGAGAATTGAGATTCCCACGAGCACGAGAAAGGGCAAGGGCACAGGCCGGCCGCTGCTGAGCATCAAAAACTGCTCGTCAAGGCTGACGACCGGGCGGGTATCCGTATAGGCGAGCGTGGCGCCCCGAACGATTACCATCATCGAAAGCGTGGCAATGAAAGCATTGATGCGAAGCCAAGTCACTTGCAGACCGTTAAGATAGCCTGCCAGCCCGCCGGCAAGGACAGCGCCCAGCAAGCTGACAGACAATCCGAACGGCAACAGAACGATGGCTGCAACACCTCCCATGGCCATTACTGCGCCGACCGAGAGATCGAATCCGCCCGCTATCATCACGATTGTCATGCCAATTACGATCAAGCCGTCCGTGGAGATCGACTCCATCAGCGTTCGCAAGTTTCCGAAACTCCAGAAGCCCTCGATGAAGCTCGCCGCGACCAGCAGGGGAACGAGCGGAGGCTTGACAAAGAGATGAACGATGATGGGCTCTTTGGCCATGAAGGAGATTCTCATGCCCGTCCCTTCCGATGGGCATAGAAGGCAACCGCTGAAGTGAGGAGCAGACCCTGCATCAGGAGCTGAACCGGATATTGATAGTTCATGATCGTCATCAGATTGGTGATGACCGACACTACCAGAATGGCCGCCGCCGTCTCGGCAGGACGACCCTCGCCGCCGCCCAAGCTCGTTCCGCCCAACACCACGGCGGTCAATGCGGGAAACTCATATTTGGCAATGGCCGTCGGATCGACATGTCCCACCAAAGCGGCAATGATCACGCCCGCGAGGGCGGCAAGCGCTCCCGACAAGGCGAAAGTGATCGTTCCTGTCCAAACGATGCCGATGCCCGCGCGGCGGGCTGCTTCAATGTCGCCACCAATTGCGTAGACATGCCGGCCCAACACAGTCCTGCTCATGAGGATCGAAAGAAGAGCGACCAGCGTCGCAAAGAGAATGACGGGCATGGGGATGCCAAATATTCTTGCCCTGGCTATTGCACGAAAAGAATCAGCCAGGGTCTCCGGGTACACATGCTGGCCGGAGACCACCGCCAGAACAACACCCACGACGATGAACTGCATGCCGATCGTAACCACGATGGAATTGGCGCGTGCTGCGTAGACTGCAAGTCCATTGGCGGCCCCAACAGCGCTTCCTGCCAGTATCGGGACCAGCACTGCCAGAATCGTCTCGGCGCTACTGCCGGGGCCGATGAGGAGGGCTATCACAGCCGACATCATCACGACTGCGCCGGTTGACAGGTCGAACTGACCGCCGATGAGAACGATGGTCATGCCCAGAGCCACAATGCCGGTGACCACAGCTTGTTGAAGAACGGCGATGAGATTGGAGGGCATCAGAAAACGATCAGAGATCAGCGCTGCGCCGATGATCACGGCGACAAGAACGATGTAGATGGCCGGCAATTGAC
>DATBMX010000215.1:0-5588 GCA_036554625.1 Aestuariivirgaceae bacterium | reverse complement strand
GAAGCTGCGGCGCGCCTCGCTCAATGCAGGGTGAGGAAGCACTGGATCTCCAAGTCTCGTCCGGGCCTTGCCAATCATGCCATGGCACAAGCGACCTATCGCAATCTCGTCGAAGCCGGCGCGCCGCAATGGAGAGGGCCAGCGCTCGATGCGGCAAGAGCCATTCAGAAGGAGCTCGGCCTCGAACCCATGGAGGAGCCATTCCTGCCCGCGATCGAGTCGCTGGTTGCGCCGGAAGCGGCCGAGGCGCGCTTGCGCGCCGCGCTTCCCGCATGGCAGACGCACTTCACCTCCGACGACTATACGGAAATGACATGGCACGCGCCGACGGCGCGCTTTTACGTCGGCCGCCCCGCCTTGCGCGCGCCGGACGGCTTCGCTTACCCCGACTGGGCGATGAATGCGCTGGGCGGCATGGCTGAGATGATCGATCCCATGATCGAAGCCGCCGCGAAAACCATCGCCGGAACGATGATCGATCTGATCACGGATGAAAGCCTGCTTGCCGCAGCAAGGGCGGAATTCGTCGCGCGCACGGGCGGCGGCATGGGCGGGGCGCAATGGCTCGCGCCGCTGTGCGACTATTCTCCGCCCATCGATTTTCCCTGGCCGCGGTACATCGAAACGGGGAAGGGGAGGGAATGGTGGATTCCGGAAACCGAGGCGGATCGGGAGCTGCACCGGTAGGCGCCCGGCCTGCCTGGAATGACGAATATAGAAGTCGACGAATGGGTGTTCAGCGGACTGTAGCGTGACTTGGATGGTCATGCCGGTAAAGCCGGAATCACGCGTACGATGTGAGAAACTATCCCCCCGCGATGCGGGGGAGGAGATAAATCTCGGCATTGCCGGGAAGCGGCTGGTCCCAGCTGTCGCGGAAGATCTTGCCATTTATCGATACGGCGATGCCGCGCTCGATATGCGGCTTCACTCCCGGATGCGCCTCTTCGAGCTTCTGGAAAAGCTCGCGGATGGTGCGGGCGTCGATGTCGAGCGACGACGCGCCCGAAACCAGCGGTTTGAGCGCGCCCCAGACATGGACCTGCACCATCAGGCGGCCTTCTTGGAATCCTCGATGGCCTTCAGAATGCGCGGCGGCGACATGGGAATGTGCGTCATGCGCACGCCCACGGCATTCGACACGGCATTGGCGATGGCGGCGAGCGGCGGCACGATCGATGTCTCGCCTACGCCGCGCACGCCATAGGGATGGTTGGGATTGGGAATTTCAAGAATGACCGTGTCGATGAAGGGCAAATCCGAGCACACCGGCATGCGATAGTCGAGGAAGCCTGCATTCTGCAGCCGCCCGTCCTCGCCATAGACATATTCCTCGTTCAGAGCCCAGCCGATGCCCTGCGCCGCGCCGCCCTGATACTGCCCTTCGACATAGGAGGGGTGAATGGCCTTGCCCGCGTCCTGGATCACCGCATAGCGGACGACCCTGGTTGCGCCCGTCTCGGGATCGACCTCGACGTCGCAGATATGCGTGGCGAAGGAAACGCCCGCACCGTCGGCGACGAACTCATTGTGGCCGGCGATGGGACCGCCCGTGTTGGCGGCGGCGGCGGCGATCTCAGCGAGCGACAGGGGAGGGAAGTTGCCGGCATTGGCGCCGGCGGGCCTTGCCTGACCATCGACCCATTCCACCGCATCCTCGGGGATATTCCACGTCTTGGCCGCCCTCTGGCACAGAACCTTCTTGGCGTTGCGCGCCGCAATGACGGTCGCCATGCCGGAGGAGAAGGTCACGCGGCTGCCATCGCTCATGTCATTGAAACCGAGCGAGCTCGTGTCGGCGACGACGCAGCGCACGTTCTCATAGGGTATGCCGAGCTCCTCGGCCGCCATCAGGCACATGGAAGCCCTGGAGCCCCCCACGTCGATCGTGCCGACCGAGAGAACCGCCGTGCCATCGGCGTTGATGTTGATGCTGGTCGAAGTCTGGCCGCCGAAATTGAACCAGAAGCCGCAGGCCACGCCGCGTCCCTGGTTGCCGCCGAGAGGCGCCTTCATCTGCGGGTGGTTCTTCGCCGCCTCGAGGGTGGGCCCGATGCCGATCGGCCCATAGGTCGGGCCATAGGAAGATTTGGTGCCTTCCTTGGCGGCGTTCTTGATGCGGAAATCGAGAACGTCCATGCCGATGGCCTTGGCCACCTCGTCCATGACGCTCTCGACCGCGAAGGCCGCCATCGGTGCGGAGGGCGCGCGATAGGCCGCGACCTTCGGCCGGTTCACGATGACGTCATAGCCGACCGTCTTCACATTCTTGAGGTCGTAGCAGGCGAATGACGTCATGGCGCCAAGCTCCGCCCACATATAGGGGAAGGCGCCGTCCTGATAGCGCAGCGTCGCCTCGGCAGCCGTGATCGTACCGTCTTTCTTGGCGCCGATCTTCACGTCGATCGATGTCGAGCTCGTCGGTCCCGACGCCTTGAAGACCTCTTCCCGGCTCATCACCAGCTTGACCGGACGGTTCGCCTTGCGCGAGAGGGCAAGGGCGATGGGCTCGGCCCACACATGCGTCTTGCCGCCGAAGCCGCCGCCAATCTCGGAGGCCGTGACGCGCAGCTTGGAAATTTCCATGCCGAGGAGCTGGGCGCAGGTGTTGCGATAGACGAAGTGGCCCTGCGTCGTGACCCACATCTCGCCCTGTCCATCGGGGCCGACGCTCGCCAGGCACGCATGCGGCTCGATGTAGCCCTGGTGGGTTTGCTCGGTCTTGAACGACTTTTCGATGATCACGTCGGCCTGCTTGAAGCCTTGCGCCACGTCGCCATGGCCGAACTCCGATCGCTTGGCGACATTGGAGGGCTTCGTCGGCTTGGGCTCCACACCTTCGGTGAAAATGTCGTCATGGATCACGGGCGCTCCCGCCTTCATCGCGGCATCGACGTCGGTGACGTGGGGGAGGATCTCATAGTCGACCTTGATGAGCTTGAGCGCCTTGCGCGCCGTCGCGGCATCGACCGCCGCCACCGCCGCCACGGCATGGCCGTCATAAAGCGCCTTCTTGCGCGCCATGCTGTTCTCGAGAATGTCGCGCAGGCTGCGGTCGCCCTTGGTGAGGTCGGGGAGATCGGCGCTAGTGATCACCGCCTTGACGCCTTGAAGCTTCTCCGCCTGCGAGGCGTCGATGCTGCGGATGCGGGCATGCGCATGAGGCGAGCGCAAGATTCGACCGACAAGCTGTCCTGGCGCAAAAGCGTCGGCGCCGTACTTGGCCCGGCCCGTCACCTTGTCCACACCGTCCGGCCGGATCGGCCGCGTTCCGACGACCTTGAACTTCTGCCCCGTGTAGCTTGCATCGTCGGCCATCGCTGAAACTCCTCTGGATTTTCGTGATTTCGAATTACCTTAGCACCAGCCGGAAGCCGGGCAAAGGTTTGCCAGACGTCATGGCGATGCGCACCCTCAGGTAATCTCGTTCTTGTCTGGAACCTTGCGGATGCGAGAACGTTCAACTCAGCTACGTGTTTGAAATTGTTTGCTCCAGGCGGGGATGCCGAATGACCGACACTGCAGATGTTGTAAGCGCGCCGTCATTTGCGCGTTTCCGTCAGTCCGCGAAAGTTCTTCATGAACCCCCGCAATTTCTCGACCAGCTTCCCATCGCCATCTACGCCTGTGATGCCGAGGGCCGCCTGTGCTGGTACAACCGGCGCGCGGCCGCGATCTGGGGCAGAGAGCCGAAGCTTGGGGATTCTCGACAAGTGTTCGAGGGCTCCTTTCGCCTGCGCGGCCTCAACGGCGAGCCGTTGCGTCCCGACGAGACGCCCATGGCCCGGGTGCTTGCGACCGCCAAGCCCCTCCACGGCAAGGACGTGGTGATCGAACGACCCGACGGCTCGCGGCTTACGGTTCTCGTCCACATCGATCCGCTGCTGGATGACGCCGGCGCGCTCATCGGTGCGGTGAGCTGCTTTCACGACATCACCCGAATGAAGGCGGCCGAGCGCCAGGCGCGCGAAAGCGAGCGCCGCCTGCGCGATCTGATCGAAGCATTGCCCGTCGCCGTCTACACGACCGACGCGCAGGGCTTCATCACGTCGTTCAATGAGGCGGCCGCCGATCTTTGGCAGCATCGGCCGACGCTGGGCCAGAGCCAATGGTGCGGTTCCTGGCGCCTGCGCAAGCATACGGGCGAACTCATGCCGCATGAGCAATGCCCGATGGCGCTCACGCTCAAGCAGCAGGGTGATTTCCGCGGGCGCGAGGCCATGCTCGAGCGCAAGGACGGGACCTGCATCCCCTTTCTCGCCTTTCCCTCGCTCTTACGCGACGGCGCGGGCCGCGTCACCGGCGCGGTCAACATGCTGGTCGATATTTCCGACCGCAAGCGGGCCGAGGAGCGCCAGAAGACCCTGGTCGATGAGCTGAATCACCGGGTGAAGAACACTTTGGCGACTGTTCAGTCGCTTGCGTCCAACACCGCGCGCGAAGCCGCCCTGCCGTCGGACTTGCGGGCGACTTTCGAGGCCCGCCTCATCGCATTGAGCCGCACGCATGATCATCTGACGAACGCCGGCTGGCAGTCGGCCAATCTCCAGCTCATCATCGAGGAGATTCTGGCGCCGCATGTCGCGGGCCGCCACCATGCGATCGAATTGTCCGGGCCGCCCGTCGATCTCGGTCCCAGGCAGGCATTGGCTCTTGCCATGGTCTTCAATGAGCTGGCCGCCAACGCGCTGCGCCATGGCTCGCTGTCGAGCGACAAGGGCGCGCTCAAGATAAGATGGGCGATCAAGGGCCGCCGCAAGCCCGTCCTGCACATCGACTGGATCGAGACCGGCGGACCTGCCGCGAAATCTCCCGATCGCAAGGGCTTTGGCACGCGCCTGGTTGAGCGCAGCATCAGAAGCGAGTTGAACGGCACGCTCGACCTGAAGTATGGGAAGGCAGGGCTGCACGGGGTCATTGCAATTCCACTCGTGTGAGGCGGTCCCGCCATGCAGCGCAACTGGCCCCAGCCATCGCCCCTGCGCGGCCGCAGCGTGCTCGTGGTCGAGGACGAGACAATCATTTCGCTGGAGATCGAGCAGATGCTGCAGGATCTCGATTGCGACGTGATCTGGCCTGCGGCGAATTTGAGCCAGGCCTTCAAGATTCTCGCCGACCATCGACCGGACTTCGCGCTGCTCGACGTGAATCTCGGCAAGGAGAGAGTCTTTCCAGTTGCGCGCGCCCTCATGGACCTGTCCGTGCCCTTCATCTTCTCCACGGGCTACGGCCGCGAGGGCCTGCCTCTCGAATGGGCTGGTTGGCCGGTCATTCGCAAGCCCTACCTGACGAGTGAGCTCGCAAGAGCAATTCTGCCGCTCATCGCGCCGTAAGCTTCCAAAGGACGTTCGCCATGCATTATGAGGATTTCGATCCGCGCAATCTTCCCACCGAGTTTCACGCCGCCATCGGACTTGCCGTCACGGGATGGCTGCAGACCGAATCAGTTCTGGCCGCGGCCGTTTCCGGCGTTCTCGGCACGGATGCATCCGTCGGCATGGCGGTCACCGAGCACATCCCCGTGCCCCTGCGGCTCAATGTGCTGCGCTCGGTCTCGAAGCTGCGCCTTACCCCCGCACTGGAGGCCT
>DATBMX010000137.1:0-16523 GCA_036554625.1 Aestuariivirgaceae bacterium | reverse complement strand
CTCGTCGTTACGAGATGCCGACGGCCTGATCGAAGTCTCCGAGGAAGTGAGCGAGGTAAAGGAGGGCGACACGGTCGACTTCATACCCTTTGCCGAACTCGGCCTGTAGCCGACCTCAAGCTTCACGCTACATGGCTCGAGAGCGCACCCTTCACGCGATGAGGATGGGTGAAAACCTCAAAGCCGTCCTTGCGCGCGATTGCCACTAGGGTCATGCCGGCGGCGTCAGCCATTCTCACAGCCAAGGCGGTCGGCGCCGAGACTGCGATGATTATCAGTCCGCGAATCGCTGCAAAGCGAAGATTGCCTTGGCATTGGCTGTCAATCGCCTGGGCGAACTCTCGGCCTAAGATGAGGTGGCGCTGGCGTCGCAACTGGAGCAGCTGGTGACGTCTGATCTCGATTTCGATTTCGAGGTGACGGGTTCGATACGGTCGATGTTGACCGGCTGCTTGGAAAGCAATGTTGCCGACAAGTGCAAACAAGCATTGGAGACATCAGCCGGCTCAAGGGGCTCCTGTAATCATACGGGTATAGTCTGCCGTCGTGATGTAAACTTGCGCGCCGGCGGAATGCGACAAGGTCGATTCGATACGTTTCTCGTCCATCAGGGCGATGGCGGTGGAGAGTGCATCCGCCATCGCCGCCGTGTCGGCAATGACAGTGACGGTGCGTGCCGGAGAAGCGCTTGTCCCCGTCGACGGATCAAACAAATGGTTATATCGCCCCTGCTGATCGAAATGGAATCCCAAAGCGCCCGATGTAGCCATCGCCCTATTAAGTAGCGATATAGAGATACCGCTTGCGATTTTTCCGGATGACGTTTCGATCTCGACTTGCCATGATCTATCGCCGTCTCGACCCCTCGCGCGAATCTCGCCCATGTCGACGAGGCAATTCTCGACGCCAGCAGTGCCGAGCAGTCCAACCACACAATCGGTGATGTAGCCCTGCGCGATGCCGTTCAGCGTAAGACCCATTCCTGGTCGAGTGAACGCGATCTTGTCACGGTCGAAGCGAAGTTTCTCCCATCCAACCAGCTCCAGAGCGTGTTTGATCGTCGCCTGAGATGGACCATCCGAGTCCTTGCCAGCCACCGCAAAATGGTCCGCGTAACAGCACCACAGTGACTGAACCGTCGGATCAAATTGGCCGTCCGTGAGGCGCCAGAAGTAGTCGCAGAGGGCCAACAGATCGGCTAGTTCGGGGGGAGGAGCGACAAGCAGACCGGTCCGGTTCAACTCGCATAGACTCGAATCCTCCCGGTAGAGGCTGAACACGCCCTCAAGCCGTCGTGTCTCGGCAACGACGCGCCGTATCAGCTTCTCTGCAGCGGTGCGATCGTTATGATGGATACGAATGGCGGCCACAGCCCCCATCGATACGCCACGCCATTCGACCAAATGCGCGGCGGGCTTCGCGAACGCGCGATCGGGGACCAAGCTTAGCCCCGCAGCCGCAGCGCTGATGGTTATGAACCGCCGCCTATCGACGCCGATTGACATCGGCCCACCCTCACCTTTGGCGAGCGCTGACGCCGCCGGATTCATTCGCACCCTGATCGGAACCAAGAACATAGTCGCGAGGAATATCGTCGAAAATAACGACGCGCCCGCCTCTTTCGGCGGAGAACCTCTCGGCTTCCGACCGCTGCGAAAATGGTACCGTTTCGGCAGCGCCCATCCCGCCTTTAGCGCTGCTGCCGATCACGAAGAAGGCTTGGCGCGCATCGATCCAGTTGTTCTGTCCGGGATGATCCCAGCTCGGGGCTTTGGCCATGTCCGAGACGTAAATCCCGCGAATGTCTTTAGGCTCCTCGGGCAGCTTGGTGAACGCGACGGCATCGCGGGCCGAGGAGAACCATATCGGCTCGGCGCGGCTTGCGAGGATGATCTGGCCCTTGGGACCGGTATGCTCAAGCAGGCTCATGCCGCAATAGTGGCCGATCGCGTCTGCCGTAAGCTCGTGCGGCTTGGGGGGCGCTTCGGCGACATCCTGCTCGCAGGCCGCAAGCGCGGCCATGCCAAGCAGAGCGACGAGCATGAGCGGCACCCTGCTCATAACTCTCTCCGCGAAAAGGCAAAAGCTGCGAGCAGTAACGGCACTCCCGCCCAAGCGGCAAGCGCCGCGAGAAGGACGCTCGTGTTCAGCGTTATCGTGTCGGCGAGACCGGTCATACCCGAAAATACGCTAACATTGGCGGAGCCGGCGAGATTGAACAGGCGATAGACATCAGTTGGATTGAAGAGAAGGAGCGCGTTCAGAATGCCGCCCGATACGAACCGGCCCTGATCCACCACAAGAAGGCCGAGCAGCACCATGTCGTAGATAAGCACGAGCATGAGCCAGATACCGACGGCAATCCCAGCCGCGGTGCCTCGTGCGCGCACCAATGCGCTTACGAGATAGCCGAGGGCGATGAACGAAGCGCCGAGCAGGATCGAGGAACCGATCATCTTGGCGAAGGCAAACCAGCTCTCCGCATCGATGGCAACGCCCGTGACGGCAAGGGCGAAGGCGGCGGCGCCATACCCGAGAACGATGGCGAACGCCAATATCACAAGATGCCCGACGAACTTGCCGAGCAAGACCTGCCAGCGAGCCACGGGATAGCTGAGCAGAAGCAGCATCGTGCCGCGCTCGATCTCGCCGACAATGGCGTCATGCGATATCAGGAGTGCGATAAGCGGGAGAAGAAATATGGTCAGGCTGGAAAGACTGACGATCACGACATCGAGCGCACGCACGCCGACGCTGCCGGTCGGCGCGCTGCCAAGGAAGGTCAGCGTCAAGGCAAGCACCGCAAGCAAAAGCGTGGTGGAGAGCACCCACCAATTGCGCATACTTTCCTGAATTTCCTTGGCGGCGATCAGCAGGACGTTTCTCATCGCCCTGGCCCCTGCATCCGCAAGAAATGCGCGTAGATATCGTCAAGCGTGGGTGGCGTCACATCGACGTCTTCGATCGGGGCGCCCACATCTGTCGCGCGCCGGAGCAACTCGATCTTACGCTCGGGCGCAGCGTCGATCTCCACGACGTGACCGTTCACCTGGCGCCATGTCTCGCCCCGATCGAGCCAATTCCGAATGGTTTCGGTCTCGCCGGACACGGTGAGCCTAATCTTGGCCGGAAGCCGCGCCATGCGCCGCAACTCCTCGACCGATCCCTGGCCCAGCAGGGTTCCCGTGCCCATGATGACAACACGGTCTGCTCGTTCTCCTAGTTCGGCAAGCGCATGCGAGGACAAGACCACCGTCGCCCCCCGATCGCGCAACGTCTGCAGGATTTCGTAGAAGCTGAGCCTAAGCGCAGGATCGAGACCGGTGGTGGGTTCATCCAACAGCAATAGTTTGGGCTCGCCGATAAGGGCCTGAGCCAAGCCGAGCCGCTGGCGCATCCCTTTGGAATAGGTCCCGACACGACGTGCCGAAGCCGGCCCAAGCCCCACCCGCTCGAGCAACTCAAGCGCTGTCGCAACGGGCGCGCCCTTGAGAAGCGTATAGAAGGTTAGAATCTCGCGCCCGGTGAGTGCGGGGTTGAAAGAAACGTTCTCGGGAAGAAAGCCGATCTTGCGGCGCGCCTCGAACTCGCCCGCTACCGGATCGTCGCCGAGAACACGGATCGTTCCAGAGGTTGGCCGGACGTGACCGAGCATAAGCTTGAGCAGCGTGGTCTTGCCCGCCCCGTTGTGGCCTACAAGCGCGACCGTCTGGCCCGGCGCGAGAGCAAGGCTCACGTCGCGCACGGCTTCTATCTTGCCGTAACGCTTGCTGACATGCTCGATCTTGACGGTTGCCGTCACGATGGGCCTTTTATGCCCGCCGTCTGCCGCTCCGGTGGGGACATCAACGGGTGGCTGTCTACGACACCTCCCGGCAGCAATGCGGGAAACTGCGCCTGCGCCCACCTTATAACCTGCACGGCCGGGCTATTGAGGAGAACCTTGGCCTGCGGCGCGGTCCACAACACCTTGTCGATCACATCGTTCGGGCGATAGGCCGTATCGGCAACGCCGTCGCCATCGAGGTCGAAGGCGGGATTGTCGCTCCAGTAATTGCCGCGGCCTCCTTCCGACCAATCGAGATAGCGCGTGCCGACGTATTTCACCTGATTGCGGTTATCGACGAACGCATTGTTCTGGATCATGTTGTTCTCCGAGCCGGCCGTGAAGTGGACGCCAATTTCGCAGCCTTCGAACCAGTTGTCGCGGAACACATTCTGATTGGTGTTGTATATAAAGACGCATTTTTCCGGCGCATTGCGCGCGCCTGCGAAGATCGCGGCATCGGCCTTCTCCAACGACGGCAGATGGCCGTCCACGCCCCGCTGGCCCACGCTCTTCCAACGCTCCGCCGGCTGAAGCCGCCCCTTGACCGTGTTGCCGACGATCTCGGACCGGTTGACGAAATTGAACAGCAATCCATTGTTGCGGTCTCCGTCGGACACGTTTCCGTGCACGAGAAGCTCGCGCGAGTACATGATGGCGTAGCCGACGACGTTTCCCAGTGAGACGTTGCCGCTGACCTTGCTGTCGTTTGTGTACATGTAGTGGACGGCAAAACGCATGTCGCGGAAGCGATTGCCGGTAAACACGTTGCCCTGACTGGCGATGACGAAGATGCCGTCTCGGCCGAAGCGGAAGTCGTTGTGTACGACTTTGGCGCCTGGCGCGTTCCAAACCGAAACCCCATTCCCCGTTTCATTGGTCGGCCCGACATTGATGCCGATGATCGTGTTGCCGCGCGCAAGCGAGTTCGGCGCGCCGTGCAGGTAAATGCCGTAGAGATTTCCTTCGATGTGGTTGTTCTCGACAACGGCTCCGGTCGCGCTCTGCTCGACGAACACGCCCGCGTCCATGGCCTCGAGATTCCGGCCCGACCCGCTTATGGCCAGACCGCGAACCACGGCGCCCGGCGCCGTCACTTTGATCACGCTGCCCTCGCCCGTTCCAACGATGGAAGCACCGGGCTCGCCCCGAAGCGTCAATCTGCGCGCAATCGTGACGGGCCCACGATGCTTGCCGCGCAGGACGACCGTGTCCCCTTCGGCCGCGCCGTCGATCGCCGCCTGTAGGTCGGCACCTTCGGGCACGACGATGTCCGCAGCTCGTGCCGGTGCCTCGGCGCAACCAAGAGCCACAGCCATTGCGAGCCATACGGCAGGGCTTCGCGCCCGCATGGACTAAACGCTCCGCGGCTCAACGAGCATGCGGCCCTGCATTTCCATATGCATCGCGTGGCAGAACCAGGTGCAATAGTACCAATAGACGCCGGGGCGATCGGCCATGAACGTGACGGAGGACGTTTGCTGCGGTCCGATCTCCATGTTCACCCCGTAGTTCACGATGCAGAACCCGTGGGTGAGATCCTCGATGGTGTCGATATTGGTGACACAGACCGTGACCTCATCGCCCTGCCTGACCGTGAAGTCCGGCAGGCTGAAAACTGGCGCCATCGAGGTCATGTAGACGCGCACCTTGTTGCCGTCGCGAATGACCTTGGAGTCCGATTCGAGTTTCACCCCATCGGCGGCGGCCTGTTTCACGGTATCGGCGAAGAAAGGATCGTCCCGCTTCCAGACATGCAGCGGATTGACCTTGGACCGGTGCACGATCGTGGCGTCGTGGGGCTCGGCGAAACTCGGACCGTCATGCACCAGCACCATCTCGTCGCCAGAGATATCGATGAGCTGGTCGTTCTCAGGCTTGAGCGGGCCGACATTCAGGAATCGATCCTTGGAGAATTTATTGAGCGAGATGAGCCATTTGCCGTCCGCTTCCTTGGTCTGCCCCATGGAGGTGTGGTTATGGCCCGGCTGATAATGCACATCGATCTTGTTTAAGATCGGATTGACCTTCTCGCCCTGATAGGCGCGCTTGGCGAGGTCTATGCTCCACTTGCAGACCTGGCTGTCGATGAACAACGTCGTGTAGGCGTTGCCTTTGCCGTCATAGGCCGTGTGCAAGGGGCCAAGGCCCAACTCAGGCTCGGCGACGACCATGTCGCGCGGCTTGATCTTGTCGTCGAAAAGATCGTCCAGCTTGCGCGCGTCGAAAACCGTCACGGTCGGCGACAATTTTCCGGCGGCAACGAAATGGATGCCGTCCGGCGCCGTATTGATGCCGTGAGGACTGTTGGGAACGGGGACATAACGCGTATACGGGGATCCGTGGCGCCCGTCGAGGAACGGAACGCCGCCGACCGTCTCGAACTTGCCGGCCTTAACAGCTTCCTCGATCCGCTTGATGTTGAAGATGACGACCCAATCCTGCTCCTTCGACATCATCTCGGGGAGGGTCACGCCCTCTTCCGAGTTGTAGCAGGTGGACCACGCATACTTGCCCTGATAGTCGCTATCCACATTGTCGAGGTTGCCATCGACGCGGATTTGCCAGGCAACCTTCATCGTGTCGCCGTCGACCGCCGTGAACAGAGACATGTACTGTTTCGGATCGTTGAGCACCTTGCCGTCATTCGGGACTGGCACCCGATCCTCGCCGTTGCAAAAGACGTAGCCGGTTCGCGGATATTTCTGCAGGCGCAATCCGTGCACGGTCGACTGATTGGGGAGCTGGATGATCTTGTCGCACTTCATGATGTCCAGCCGGATGCGGCAGACGCGCGTATTCGCTTTGTCATTGGCGAAGAGATAGCGCCCATCATAGGTGCCGTCGGTGAACGACACGTGCGGATGGTGCAGGTCGCCGTTCATGTAGGTTCCGCCGCGGCGCTTGAGGAATTCGCGCGCTTCCAGCGTGAGGCCTTCGGTCAGGATCTTGATGCTCTCATTGGTCTGTCCCCAGCCCGTGGCGCTGCAGCGATTGAACACCGGGATGCGCATCAGCTCGCGCATCGACGGCAGACCAAGAATGCGGATCTCGCCGCTCTGACCGCTCGAAGAGAACACGTAATACTCGTCGAGCTCGCCTGGCGCCACGGTGGCTTGCGCATGGGATCCTGCGGGCGTTGGGGCGGTTTGCGCCTTGGCGCTGGTCACGCCTTCGTGTCGCAGGTGGCCGAGGCCGACCGTGCCGACTGCTCCCGCGACAGCCGCCGCCGCGCTGGTGCCCAGGATATTGCGTCGGGTGATGCCCTTCTTTTTTGCTTTTGTCGGTTCAGACGTCATTTCGGGTCTCCTTTGGCATCTTTCATGGGTCATTCTTACCCCGAAATACCAAGCGCATCACACATATTGTCGTTTAGCGATGATTGTGCGGCGCATCCTTGACGTGCGTCAAACTAGCTGCGTTTCCGGTGAGTTTCGCGGCGTCGCTTGCGTTTGGCAAACGTCGCTGCCGCTTGCCAGGCAGCCGTTTCGGTCCCCGACTCCAATCCGGACCGAAGCGTCGACAATCGGTAGATCGCCGGACCTGCCAACTCCTGCGCAGCCCTGACAACGTTGGCATTCGTCGCGGTGTCGGCGAGAGTCAAATAGGCTTCAACGAGAAGCTCGGAGACTGCTGACGGATCGTCGCTCAGTTCAGCCGGCAGCTTCGGCACCAGGAGCGTCGGGTGGTAAGCCGCCAACAACGCATCGAGTTTGGCCGCGGCTTCCCTCGATGCACGCGCCATTTCCCGCGCAAACTCGCTGTCCTCGAGGAACAGGTCCGGGCCTTGCTCTATGAGGCCGGCAAGCCGACGCTCCTCGCCGGCCAGCATTGCCGCATCGACCGTTATCTCGATCGGCCCGGAGGTGCTTCGCTGCGCGTGGAAGGCCTTGCGGCGCTCCCGGCGCAAGAGCGACACGCGCTCGAGTTCCTCCAACGCCATGCGCTCCGCCGCTCTCTTGACTTCAGCCCTCGTTGCATGAGCCGCCACATAAGTCCAGAACGCGAAGCTCCGCTCCTCATGCCGGACGGCAGAGGCGAGGGCCCGATACGGCGTCAGCAGCTTCGATTGTGCCAACTCGTCGAGAGAGGCGTCGAACGTATTGGGGATCGGCCACGGAGGACGAATGTCGGCAGGCGCATTCTTGCCCTGCTCGACCGCCCAGATCCTCACCTGCTCCATGTGGCTGCGTTCAATCTCCGCCAGCCGCTCGAAAACGTCTGCGAGATGTGATGCGCCCTGCTGCGCGAAGCGCTTGGCGGTTTCGTCGTAACGGACCGCGGCGCTGGCCTCGATGGCATAGGCGAGAGCGAAGAGCTCGTCGAGGCTGTGAATGCGTCCGGCAGGTTCCGTTCTTAATGAGGTCACGACGGCCTCCGTCGATGCGGACATACCTACCTTGCGCCGGGCATCCGCGTCATGCAACATGAGAAGCGCTCAGAGGTCACAGGGCTTCCCATGGCGAGCCGCCGTACGCTTCGTAATTGCGTCAATTTGCTCATGCCAAGCGTGCGCGCCTCCTCGATCCTCATCGCCGCGATCGCGCTCCTGCTCAGCTCCGGCTTGGCGTATGCCGCGTCGAGGCTCGAGGAGTTCGCCGCAAAGGCGACACCGCAAGAATTCTTCTCCGACGCAACCCGCTTCGGGGAGCGGCAGGGCGACCCGCCCATCCTTCCCGTTTATGCGGACGGTCGCTTGCTTGGCTATGTGTATCTGAACACCGATTTCACGAACGCTGTGGGCTATTCGGGAAAACCGATCCACATGCTCATCGGCATCGACACGGAAGGCGTCGTTACCGGCATCAAGCTCGTCGAGCATAAGGAGCCAATCGTGCTGATCGGCGTCCCGGAACGGCGCGTGATCGAGGCCATCAACAAGCTCGTAGGCGCGCGCATCGGACCGATCGCCGCCGGCAAGGAGCGACCGCCGCAGCCGGACATTGTGAGCGGAGCGACGACCACCATTCTGGTGATGGGCGACAGCGTCGTCCGGTCGGCGGTGCGCTTGGTGCGCAGCGGCCGCATCTCGCCGGTGGCGCAAGGCGCCCCGGCCGTCACGCCCGCTCCGGACAGGATGATCGATCAGAACCTGTCGGAGGTTCGGGACTGGAACAGCCTGCTCGGCGACGGCTCGGTACGCAGGCAGCATCTGAGCGTTGCGGACATCAATCAGGCATTCGAAAAATCCGGGACTTCCGAGGCTGCCGCCTATCCGGTGTCGGGCGCGCCGGACGAGACATTCATCGACCTCTATGTCGCACTCGCCAGCGTCCCGACCATCGGCAGGAGCCTGCTCGGAGGGGGCGCCTATGAGCGGCTCCGGGACAGGCTCGAAGACGATGATGACGACGATGACAAGAAAGACGATGAACATGGGAACAGACATGCCGTCATCGTCGCCGCCAACGGCCTCTATTCCTTCAAAGGCTCGGCCTATGTCCGTGGCGGCATCTTCGACCGGATCGAGCTTCTTCAGGACGGCTCCGGTACCCGCTTTCGAGACCGCGACCATGAGCGCATCGCAGCACTCGAGGCGCCGGGCGCGCCGGCCTTCAAGGAGATCGGACTGTTTGTCCTGCCGGAAGATTTCGACTTCGATCCTACGAAGCCGTGGGACCTTCAGTTGCTCGTCCAGCGGGCGATCGGCGCGCGCGACAAGACCTTCCTGACCTTCGAACTCCCCTACACGCTTCCCGAGCGCTACCTCGCCAAAATTGAAGCACCCGCGCCCGCAGCCCAAAAATCCGCCGAGGCCGGGCAGCCGGGCGAGGCGATATCCGCATCCGGCATCGAAGACGAGCCGGTGTGGAAGCAGATGTGGCGGCGAAGCCCAGGGACCATCGCTATCACAGGTCTCGCCATCGTCGTCTTGACGGGCATTTTCTTCTTCCAGAATTGGCTCGTCGGGCGGCCTCGTCTCTTCGTGTGGGTTCGGCGAGCATTCCTCCTGTTCACGCTCGTTTGGCTCGGCTGGTATGCGAACGCCCAGCTCTCCGTCGTCAATGTGCTCACGTTCGCGAATTCTCTGATCACGGCATTCAGTTGGGAGTACTTCTTGACGGCGCCTTTGATCTTCATCCTGTGGTCGTCGGTCGCGGCGGCGCTTCTCTTCTGGGGACGTGGCCCCTATTGCGGATGGCTTTGTCCATTCGGCGCGCTGCAGGAGCTGACCAACAATGCAGCAAAGGCCTTGCGCGTGCCGCAGATCCGCGTGCCGTGGGACCTGCATGAGCGGCTGTGGCCGATCAAGTACATTATCTTTCTGTTCCTGTTCGGTCTCTCACTCTATTCGATCGCCTATGCCGAGCAGCTATCGGAGGTCGAGCCGTTCAAGACGGCGATCGTGCTGAAGTTCGTGCGTGAGTGGCCGTTCGTGCTGTACGCCGCAGCGCTGCTGGTGGTTGGCCTCTTCATCGAGCGCTTCTTCTGCCGCTATCTCTGCCCGCTTGGTGCTGCTCTTGCCATTCCCGGGCGCATGAGGATGTTCCAATGGTTGAGGCGCTGGCCGGAATGCGGCTCGCCCTGCCAGCGCTGCGCCAACGAGTGTCCCGTCCAATCGATTCATCCGGAGGGACACATCAACGTCAACGAATGCATCTACTGCATGCATTGCCAAGAGCTCTATTGGGACGACCATCGCTGTCCGCATATGATCCAGGTCCGGCTCAAGCGCGAGCGGCGAGAAGCTCTATCCTCTCCGTCAATGCGCGAAGATGAGCCCGGGCAGCCTCGTCTACAGCCGTCCAAGCCAAGCCACGAGCGGGTGGGCCACGCTCGATCGCTCCTCTCGGAATGATGAGCCAGCCACTCTGCTCGCGTTATTCTGTCTAAGTCGGGGAACCTCATGCCTACGCTTCATCGCAGTCTCATCCAATCGTTTCCGTTGTTCAGCGCGATGACGGATATGGATCTGGACGATGTGATGGCGCGTGCCAAGGCGCTGCGCATCCCTAAAGGCATGGCGGTTTTCGAACAGGGGCAGCAGGCATCCGCTTTCTATGTGCTCCTCCAGGGGCGGCTCAAGGTCGTGCAGGTCACCCCGGACGGCCAGCAGGTGGTCATCCGCTTCGTCGTTCCTGGCGACATCTACGGAATTGCCAAAGCCCTCAACCGGCCAGACTACCCGGCGACCGCCACGGCGATCGTCGACAGCGTCACGCTCGCCTGGGACATGACGATCTGGGACGAGTTCATGGCGCGCCATCCGACACTGGCGCTCAACGTCATGAAGATGATGGGCCGGCGCGTGCAGGATGCGCATACACGGGTCAAGGAGATGGCAACGGAGGACGTGGAACGCCGCGTCGCACATGCGTTGCTGCGGCTCGTGGAGCATTCCGGACGAGAAGTCGAGCAGGGCGTCCTTGTCGACTTTCCTGTCACGCGCCAAGTCCTTGCCGAAGCCTCGGGAACGACGCTGCATTCCGTGAGTCGAATTCTGAGCGCCTGGGAAGACGCAGGGGTGGTCGTGGCAGGACGCCAGAAGGTCATCGTCTGCGACCTCGCAGGGCTTTCCCGGATCGCGGAGCAAGATGGCTGCGGCCGCTTGCAGCGCGGTCGCTAATTATCGGCTCGAGGTGTTTCCGCGGCCCGGCCGCAAGACATTTGCGCCGCGTCAAGTTCAATGCTCCCGGCACGGCCTAAGCTATTCACGCCGACGAAAATGAAAGCCAGCCGGAGGCTATGCGGAAAACAGCGGAGCAAGCGGTGAAGGGCGGCCGGCCACGTAACCCCTACCCATCGGTAATCTCCCTTTTCAGCTACGGCTTTCGCCCGCTTTTCTTAGGGGCGGCCATTTGGGCGATTGTTGCGGTTGCCCTGTGGAGCGCCTCGGTCGCCGGCTTATGGCCCCTCGGAGGCGGCTACGGTGCGCTTCCCTGGCATGCCCACGAAATGCTGTTCGGCTACGGGTCTGCAGTCGTTGCAGGCTTCCTTTTGACGGCGGTTCCGAACTGGACGGGGAGTCTTCCGATCGCCGGCTGGCGTCTCGCCTTTCTGTTCCTGATCTGGTGTCTCGGCCGCCTCGCTTTTCTCGTTATCGATACGCTTGAACCCGTTACCGCCGCGATCATTGAAGGCCTCTTTCTACCGCTTCTCCTTGTTGCCGTGGCGCGCGAGGTCGTCGTTGGCCGCAACTGGCGCAACCTCCCGCCGCTTGCTCTCGTCACCTTGCTTGCTGCTGGCAATATCGCCTTTCACGCCGACATTCTAACCGGCGGCGCGGCGGGCTTAGGTCTTCGCATCGGCGTGGTGGCGCTCGTGGCGCTGATTGTGTTGATCGGCGGCCGCATCACTCCGAGCTTCACGCACAATTGGCTGATGCGGGCGGGATCGTCGAAACTGCCTGCGCCATTCGGGCTTCTCGATAAGTTAGCGACGGTTACAGCGGGCGCGGCGCTGGGTGTGTGGGTTGTCGGGCCCGCTGCGCCCATGACGGCACTCCTCTTTTTTGCTGCCGCCTCCTTGGTTGCTTTACGTCTCGCCCGTTGGCAAGGAATCCGCGTCTGGCGCGAGCCGCTGCTGGTCGTCCTGCATGTTGGTTACGCCTTCGTGCCGGTGGGCTTTTTCTTGGGTGCTGTTTCCATCCTATGGCCGGCGGCGCTTCTGGGAACCGCCGCTTTGCATGCCTGGACGGTCGGCGCCGTTGGACTCATGACGCTTGGTGTAATGACCCGCGCAACGCGTGGCCATACTGGGCGGGAGCAAACGGCTTCGATGATGACGGTCGCTATCTACACGGCAATGTTTGCCGCGGCCTGCCTGCGCATTGCGGCGGGCTTCTTTCCACTAGCCTATTTGACCCTGCTCGAGCTCTCAGCAGCCCTTTGGGTTGCTGCCTTCACGCTCTTTCTTATCGAATATGGACCAATGCTGGTTCGGCCGCGTCTAGGATCTCAATAGCTCCCGCTCGCGTGCTAAAAGAGCAAACGCTCCGCATAGCCAACGGAGCGTCTCGAATTTCCACGTCGGGAAGATGCGGCTGTCGGAACAACATTGTCCTGGCAACGCTTAGCTTGACTATTCGCTTGGAGGCCGGTCAGGCAGATACCGCTCTCTCCATAGCCCATAGGCGCCGAGTAGGCCGCAACGGCGGAAAAAGCAGACATTGGGGCAAAAATCGGGAAGCACGGGTCGCGTCCCGCTTGTATCCAGCCATGCCCTGCATTCGCTTTCATGAAGGCAGTTCCGGCACTTTGAGCGTGCTTGAACGAAAGCGTGGCCCGTATCAACACCGATAGCTATGGGAAAATCAACGCCGAGGCGCAACATCATCCGGTCCATCAGCTCTTGCCGCTGGCGTGCCTGATTGAAAGTAGGCCAGCTTGTCGACCCCGACATTGTCCCCTCCCTGCCAGAAATTCTCTGATGTGATTTGTAGCATAACTCAGCGATTTTCACTTTGACGTTCGTCAAAGAGATCAACGTCTCTCGGCAGGCTAATGTCGCCGGTTTCAGAAATGTCGCTCGAGCACCTCGTGGTGCTAAAGGACATCCTCCTGACCGAAACGGCGATGATGGCTGACGTCGTGCTCCCCTCCTCGGTCCGAAAAAACCGGCACAGTCACCAATACAAACGTTTGGTTCCTCCGAGTGCTGGGACAGACGAGAGTCTGAACCCAAGGAAGTTTTTCAATGACAAAGGCAACAGCGCATCCTGCCCGGTCGCCGGTCGAGATAGATGTCGCTTATCAGGATGAGTTCACTGCGCGCCCTTTTTCGTGTCGTCACTCATGCCTTCGTAGAGGCTCTCCCGGCGCCTCGTAGAACTTGCTCAAGGCCTGGCCAAAGTCGGGCACGACCCCTCCATCTTCGTTTTGCGAGCTGAACTTTTTGAATTATGGGGGCGCACTGTGAGCGGTCATCCAGATCAAAGGCATTATCGTGATTGGCGACTTGGCTTCCCTACCCTTCGGTGGTTGATCAAGAGGCATCCGGGGGTTTCCGCGTGAGAATCTTTCGGCCGGTGAACATTGCCGAGGTGATGCTGCCGCCTTCGTGAATCTCCGTCACCACCACGGCCGCGAGGTGAAGCACGACGGCGAGCGCGATCAAATAGAAGGTGATTTCGTGGATTTCGACGAAAGGTGCACGAAAAGCCCGCATGGAATCATACGCGGCCTTGTCGATGAGTTCAGAGGCGCCAGGCTGTATCAGGCCGGCATCGACCCCTGGAGCGGCGATCCATCCGGCGAGAATGTGCCCAAAGGGCGGCCAGAATAGATCCGTCCCGGCGAGGACGAGACCGGTCGCCACTTGGACCAGCAGCAAGAGAAGCAACAGAGTTACGCCAATCCGGGCAAGCGGGTTATGCCCGATATATTGCTGCGGCTCGCCGGTTAAGAACGAGGCGACGTAAGCCCTTAAGGCTCCTGCGAAGCCGACTCCACCAGGCAGAATCGAACGCCACCGCGCATATCGATTGCCGAAGAATGCCCACACGAAACGCCAGAGAAGATTTGCGGCCATGACATAGCCGAACACGACGTGAACGCCCTTAAGCGCAATCTTACCCTCAGAGGCGAGCCCCAAGAGGCTACCTGTTAGAATTCCGACCCCTGTGGCGATGAGTCCGAGCACAGCAAGGGCATTAATCCAGTGGAACAAGCGGGTCGGCACGTCCCAGGGGACGTACTGATGGTACTCGGGATGTGGATCACATGATTTGTCAATCTTCGGCATTCGCGTTCTCAGCAGGGGCGCCTACCTTAGGACGTTCCGGGAGTTGGCCATTTGATCGACGTCAAGCCCGCATCTCCCAATCGGGATAAAGTCGAGCCAATAAAGACACCCCCTCGACAACAATGGCCGGCAGTAACTATGAGGCTGTGGCTGCTCCTTGGCTTTGTCTGCACGGCTGCCGCGGCTGAGACAGCCTTCATGGAGTACTGCGGAAAGTGCCACGCTCGCGCGAAGTGTAAAAGGAAACACCGTTCAAGACCGCAGAAAAATTCTCGACAAATTTCTTTCGAGTCATCACGCCAAAGACATCACGCTGCGCGCGGAGATTGTCGACTACCTGATCGGCTTGGTGCCGCGGTGAACCCTATCGCAAGGCAAATGCGACCATGGCAGCAGCAAGCACGAAGAACGGTAGCAGCGCCTCTCTTCGGCGCGCTTTGTCCAGGCGCCCTCTTCCTGCCCCGAAATCAAATCGCTCGTAATGAATGGACCTTGCAGGCACGCCTGCGGCTAACAGAGCATCCGTCGCGACCTCCATCATGCCAGCAGGCCCGCAGACGAATGCCGTCACCTCGTCTGCCGGCAGCCTGTCAAGCAGCCGCGATATGTGCGGATCACATATAGGTCCAGCGGAACAATCCGAGCCCCGGACTCCCTCGTCGACAATAAAGTGGATATGAAGATCAAGTTTGGATTGCAGCTCTCGCAGACGCGCGAGGCCAGCCACCGCGGCAGGATTTCGCCCCGCGTAGAGCAGGCGGAATGACCTCTTGTCCACGAGAGCCGCGGCTTCTTCCAATATGCCAAGCAGAGGCGCAATCCCCACGCCGCCCGCGATCATAACTACCGGGCCGCTCCCCTCGGGCAGAACGAAGCTGCCGTGCGGTCCATCGATCGCAACCCGCGTGCCCGGCTCAATGTGACCGAACTCATTGGTGCAATTTCCCGCCTCGCGGACCACGAGGCGAAGCCGCGGCAAGTCGACGGCGGCGGAGGCGATGGAGAAGGGATGATCGTGGAATGGAGGCCTGTTCGGTGCGAGCGTCATCCAGATGAACTGCCCTGCCTTGAAGCGTAAGCTTGTCGTATCGGGCCCGCGCAGGATCATCTCCCAGACACGCTCGGCGAATGGAGTGACACGTTCAACGCGCCAATCCTCTCGCCACATGCGCCAAGGGCGAACGAAATAGACAAGACCAATAGCAACCAAGGCCACAAAGGCGAGCAGAAACCAGACCGCTCGCAGCGGATATTCTGCGCTATAGGTACCGGCCGCCAGGGCATGCTGCAGGGTCAGGGTCGCCGCGATGATTGCAAGCAGCCCGTGGGAGACTCGCCAATACTCATAACGAATGAAGGGCCGGGACCGGATCGTGGCAACCCCGACAACGATAATCAGACCCACCAAGGCGAGGACGCCCGTTCGAAGGCGGTTGCTTGCAAGCATGCCGGTCAAGCGGCGCCACGCCGCAATAGGATCAACCAGCAAGGTATCGAAGGTGTAGCTCAGGGGGTGTAGCAGGGCGAAGGCAATTAGCAGATAGGCGGCAACGCGGTGGAAGCCCAGAGTGCGGTCGATGCCGATCCGACCGGAAAGACTCTCATAGCGCCCAGAGCTTAAAAACTGCAGGAAGAGAAGTGCAGCGGCCGTAAGGCCGAATGCAGTGCCAAGCTCACTTAATGTGGGTGCGGCCTCGATCCCGCTTACCGACGCCGCGAGCACGGGCAAGGCTGCCGCTAAAACATAAAGACTTACGAGGACCTTGCCGGGAAGCCCCGCCAAGTTTACGTGAGACCGACCGTCTTGCTTCATCGATCGTCACCCGGGTTAGTGTCACGCTCAAATATACGCGCGACCAATGGGCCTAGCCATTCAATCGGTTTGATCCTTCGTGAGTCGTAGTGACAGCTCGCCCTTTCGGGCTAATCAAGCCGGAAAAAATTGACCGCGAACACTAAAGTCGTTGCAGTACCCAAGTTTTTTGAATCCTCAGTGTCACTTGGGCAGAAACTT
>DATBMX010000114.1:0-3001 GCA_036554625.1 Aestuariivirgaceae bacterium | reverse complement strand
CCGACGTCGAGGCGGTGCCAGATGCAATCGCCCAATTGCTGGAAACGGTCTAGCGATGCCCGAGCAGCCTCTTGTCTCCGTGATTGTTTGCGTTCGCGACGGCGAGAGGTTTCTCGACGAGGCTTTGGATAGCATCGCGGTGCAAGAGTTCACGGATCTTGAGACGATCGTAATTGACGATGGGTCAACAGATGATTCCGCTGATAGAGCCCGCAAGCATGCTTTCTCGCCCCTTGTCGTCTCGCAACCAGCGCTTGGTATTGGAGCCGCGATAAATCACGGTATCCGGCTTGCGCGGGGTCGGTACCTAGCATTTCTGGACTGCGACGATGTTTGGCCGAGGGGCCGTCTCGTTGCAATGATTCAGGCCGTTGAGAGTGATATCGGCACCGACTACGTATTCGGGAGTGTCGTCAACACCGACGATCGGCTCAATCCTATCAACAGACCGCAGCCCGCCAGGCTTCTCGGTTCACTCCTCATCAAGCGCACCTCCGTTGACCGGATCGGCGAGTTCCGAACCGACGTGGCGCATGCAGGGATTGTCGACTGGATGAGCCGGGCCGAAGTGCTGGGTCTGCGCTTCGAGATCGTAGATAGGCTCGTTCTGCTTCGCCGAATCCACGGCGACAACCTTGGCAGCCGCGACCAGCCGAATGCGCGCCGCGATTTGCTGCGCGTCATTCGGGACCACCACAGGCGAACGCGCCAATGACGGCGCACCCGATTTCCGAGCGCGAAGAGCTGCTGCTCAAGGCTGCACTCCATCGAGATCCTGTACTCGCCACGGCGAGTTGGAAGGCGTGGACAGAACAGATCGAACTTGAGGACGCGCCGCGTCCGGAATTGCGCCTGCTCACTGCAGTTCATGGAAATCTAACGCGTATCGCACCGAAGTTTTTTCTGCCGCCGAAACTCCGCGGAAAAGCCAAGGCCAATTTTACCAGAACGAATTTGTTGGCACGAGCGACGCTCCCGGCTCTCGAAGAGCTTGGTCGGCATTCCCCTGTGATGCTCACCAAGGGCATGGCGATCTGCATCAGGTTCGACGCCTGGTCTTCGCGGTCTCTCTTCGATGTCGACTTCCACGTTCCTGCGGACGCTCTGGACAAGGCCTATCAGGTGCTGGTCGAAGCCGGCTGGACGCCGGCATTTGGTCTCACGCGATTGTCGCTCCTGCACCGAAGCCGTATGCGCCGGGACAGCTGGAACTTTTACAAGGACCGGGCCGAGCTAGATCTCCATTGGCGGCTTGGCGGTACACCCTTCGAGGATTGGCTAGCTAAGGAAATGTGGGCGACGGGGGAGCAGTTCGAGTTCAACGGGCGGAGGCTACTGTTGCAAAGTCCCGAGTTCGCTTTGCTCTCGGCGATCCATCACGGTTTCGTGGGAACTCATGCCGATACGCTGCAAACTGTCGTGGACGCGGCGGCGCTGCTGCCACTCTGTGGGAAGAAGAGGCTACTTCTATTGCTCAGAAAGGCGGATCTGCTCGACGCGTTCGAAGATCTTCTTTCGATTTTCGAAAAGGCTGGTCTCTCCGAAGTCGTACCGGCCGAGATGAGGGGTCCGGCGCGGGCAAGGTCGTCAGTTGGCAGCGCCCGCATCCGGTCTCATACCCAGAAGGCGCTGCTTAAACGTCCCGCTCTCTACGCGATTTGGCGATCGCTAGGGCGCAACGCGAAGCTTGAGCGGTGGCTGATCAGACTGGCCGGCCCTCTGTCGAAGCCGTTGACCGGACCTGCGCCCTGCCAGGAGCATTACGATCTGAGTGAGGGTTCGGTCGTCGATCAGCTCGTCGGACCTGGCTGGGGAGAGCCTGACCGGGACAGCTTCTGGACCGATGGTGGCGCCGATGCGAGATTGTTGATTCCGCTCAATCATTCAGGCGACCACCTCCTTGTCCTCGGCATGGCGGAGCAGTTCCTTGTGAGCCAGCATGCCTACATGCAGGTTTTTGCCAACGGTACATTTCTTGCGACGATAGACCTCAGAGGGCGGATCGCGGCTTTCGAGCATTGCGTGCTGATCCCGAAACGCGCTTTGTTCGGCCCGTGGGTCGAGATTTCATTGCGGTCGAAGAGCTACCGCGGCGGTGCGCAACCAGCTTCGGGCGATTATGCCTTGACGCGGGGAGTTCCGGTAAACCGGCTGCGGCTGCTTGATGTAACGCGCATCGGCGGCATGTTCAGTACTGACAACAAGCCGGAGCTTCAGATGAAAGTCTTAAGGGGCGACGAGCCGGAAGCTAGCAAATTCGCCCGCATCAAGCAGAAGATTGACAACTCGCCCTATCGGCGAGCCAGCGGCGTCCCGATAGATTTCAATCCTCTGTTCTACGTCTTTTCGTATGCTGATCTCTTCGAACACGAGATTGATCCGTACGAGCATTTCCTAGTCTACGGTCGGAAAGAACGCCGAGGCTGGCGCTAGCGGGTTCTTTTGGGGGAAAATACGAGGAGTCGAGGTATTTGGCGGGAGTGACGGGACTCGAACCCGCGACCTTCGGCGTGACAGGCCGACGCTCTAACCAACTGAGCTACACCCCCTCGCCGGCCGCGACAGCGGCCAGGGGTAATCCCTCAAGGCATGTACGGGTTGGGATTCGCCAAGTCAAGGCGAGGACCTGCGGGCGGCCTCGATTAGCCGCTTGTGCAAGAATTTCAGCGTCCCGCGATGCAGGTGGCGGATGTGGCCGCCGACGAGCACGTAATCCTGCAACAGCGCATCGATCCTCCGGCGGTTCGTCTCGGAGTGATATTCGAGCATGATAGCGTCGAAATCGAGCGACGTCATGCGGGTGAGAATGTCGACCTCGGAGCCTTCGGTGTCGATCTTCGCGATGTGCGCCTTGGGCAGTACGTCCGGCGCCCTGGTCTCGACCTCGATGGTGACCGTCGATTGCTCGCCGATATCGTAGAAGCTCGCCTCTCCGCAATTGTTGCGGCCAAGGTAGAGCCGGGTCAGGCTCGGATCGCCGACCGCGAAGTTGTGCAAACTC
>DATBMX010000075.1:0-8153 GCA_036554625.1 Aestuariivirgaceae bacterium | reverse complement strand
TTCTCATTGCCGGGAATGGTGCGCGATGAAAAAACCACGAGGTCACCCGGATCGAGGGCGATCACGGGATGAGTATCGTCGGCGATTCGAGCCAGCGCGGCGCGAGGTTCTCCTTGGCTGCCGGTGCATATCAACACTGCTCTATCGGGCGGGATGTAGCCGAAAGACTGCTCGTCAAGCAGATTGCCGATATCGGCGGGGAGACCCACGTTCACGGCAGCATCGATCATGTTGCGCAAAGCGCGCCCGGCAATGATGATCTCGCGGCCGGCGCGGCGCGCCGATTTCGCCACCGAGACGACGCGCCCGACATGAGAGCCGAAGGTTGTCACGACGACGCGGCCCGTGGCTTTCGCCATGAGAATATCGAAGGCAGCCTCGACGTCGCCCTCATTGGGTGAATAGCCGTCGCGCAGAACGTTGGTCGAATCGCAGATGAGGGCGCGCACACCTTCGTCGCCGATCTGGCGCAGGCGCGGTTCGTCGAAATCGGGCGGGATGGAGGGCGAGCGATCGATCTTCCAGTCGCCGGAATGAAACGCCGTCCCCAGCGAAGTGCGGATGACCAGCGCATTCGATTCCGGAATCGAGTGCGTGACGGACACGAATTCGAGATCAAAGTCGCCGAGCCGGACGCGGCCGGCGAGAGGAATGACCTTGATCGGCACATCATCGAGAAGCCCAGCCTCGGCAAGCTTGAGGCGCAAGACCTCTGCCGCAAAGGGCGTACAGTAGACGGGCTTGCGAAGACGCGGCCAGAGCCAAGGCAGGGCCCCCAAATGGTCCTCATGGGCATGGGTCAGGACAATGGCGATCAACCGAGAGCTGTTGGCCTCGAGGAAGCTCACGTCCGGCAACACGATGTCGATGCCGGGCTCCGTCTCCTCACCGAACTTCACCCCCATATCGACGACAATCCACTGGCGATCGTGGGGAGGCCCGAGACCGTAGGCGTAGCAGTTCATGCCGATCTCGCCCATGCCGCCCAAGGACACCAGAACGAAATCGGCGCGCGGTGCTTGCGGCTGCGCGGCGATCATGCAGTCCTGCCAGGGAAATCGGCCAGGCTCACGTCGCCCGTGTGAAAAGCCTGCAGCCCCTTGTCATTGCGAAGCAACAGACTTCCATCATCGCCCAGCCCCTCGAAAAGGCCTTGCACCCTGCCCCCGGCAGCAGCAATGCTCATCGGCTCGCCCAGTCCTTCAGCGTGCCGGAGCCAGAGATCCCTGAGCGGGGCGAATCCGGCGCCGCGGTTCCAAAGCTTCAACAGCTCGTTCATCTCATGAGCGAGCGTCTCGAGAACGATCGCGGGCGGCACAGCGTGCGCGTGATCGGCAAGCGCAGTCGCCCCATAGCGCGTGGCGGAGGGGGCGCTTGCGAGATTGAGGCCGCAGCCGATAGCGAGAATCATCAGGTCGCCCTGCATTGTCGATTCAACGAGAATACCTGCCGCCTTCTTACCGGCAATGAGAACATCATTGGGCCATTTGAGCGAAAGGCTGGCTGCGGAAGGCAAATAGGCTTTCAATGTGTCGAGCACGGCGAGAGAAAGGAAAACGCTCAAGCCGCTGGCGCGGGACGCCGAGGGCGTCGTCGTTAGAAAGGTGGCGTAGAGGTTGCCTCCTTCGGAGGTCCAGGAGCGCCCCAATCTGCCGCGCCCCCGCGTTTGGTGTTCTGCCCAGAGCCAGAGAGGTCCGCGCTCTCCATCGCCGGCGCGGCGCAAGGCCTCGGCGTTGGTCGAGTCAATTTCGCGGAAATGCACAAGCCGATGACCGGGGGGCAGCCTGACCCTGGCTTCCATTGCCGGGCTAGAACAACGCGCCTGCGGCAGACTGGGCAAGCGCGATCAAGGGCCGTGCAAACAGAACGAAGCCCATGACGAACAGGCCGGAGAGCACATAGACGAGGCGAACCTCGCCCGGCTCGCGCAGAAAGGCCGGCGCCGGTTCGTCGAAATACATGACCTTGACGATGCGAAGATAGTAATAAGCGCCCACGACGCTGGTGACCACGCCGATCACGGCCAGGGTGACGAGATTGGCCTTGATGGCGGCGATGAAAACAAAATATTTGGCGAAGAAACCGGCGAGCGGCGGGATTCCGGCAAGCGAAAACATCAGCATGGCGAGCACGAAGGCCAGGAGCTTGTTCGTGCGCGCAAGGCCTGAGAGATCGGCAATCTCCTCAACCGCTCCTTCCGGGCGGCGCATGGCCAGAACACAGGCGAACGTGCCGAGCGTCATGATCCTGTAGATGCCCATGTAGGCGATGACGCCGAGGATGCCATCGGGACTGGCGGAGGCGAGGCCGATCAACGCGAAGCCCATGTGACCGATCGAGGAATAGGCGAGAAGCCTCTTGATATTGCGCTGGCCAATGGCGGCGAACGAGCCAAGCACCATGGAGGCGATGGAGATGAAGACGAGAATTTGCTGCCAGTCGGGCGCTATCGTCGGAAATGGCGCCAGCATGGCGCGAGTCAGGAGTGCCATGGCGGCGACCTTCGGCGCAGCGGCAAAGAATGCGGTGACCGGCGTCGGCGATCCTTCGTAAACATCGGGCGTCCACATGTGGAAGGGAACGGCGGAGATCTTGAAGGCGAGGCCAGCGATCAGGAAGACGAGGCCGAAAAGGAGGCCGAGCCCCGCTTCCCCACCCGAGAAGGATTGCATGATGGCGGTGAAGCTCGTGGAGCCGGTGGTGCCGTAGATCAGCGATGCTCCATAGAGCAGCATGCCCGAGGAGAGCGCGCCGAGGACGAAGTATTTCAGCCCTGCCTCGGAAGAGCGCGCATTGTCGCGATCGAAAGCGGCGATCACATAAAGAGCCAAAGACTGCAGCTCGAGACCAAGGTAGAGCGCGATGAGATCATTGGCCGAGATCATCATCATCATGCCGAGGGTGGCGAGGAGAAGCAGAACGGCATATTCGAATCGCGCCATCTTCTCCACCTGCATGAAATGGATGGACAGGACGAGTGTTGCAGCGGCGCCGAACAGCACGAGAAGCTTCATGATCTGGGCAAAACGGTCGGCGATGAACGCGCCGCCAAAAGCCTCAATCTTTCCCGCGGGCAAAGACAGAACCGCGAGAGCGGCGAGGACCAGGGCAAGCAGAGCCAGGGAATTGACGATCTCGACGTTGCGCCGGCTGACGAAGACGCCAATCATCAACAGCAGCATCGCCGATACGGCAATGATGAGCTCCGGGAAAACGGCGGCGGCGCGAAAGCTCTCGAGAGTTGCAAGCATCAGGCGTGGTCCTTCATAGGGGCGATGCGCCGGTGAGGCTGGCCGTGCCCGCTGGACCCAGGCCCGTCAGGAGCGATTCAACGGAAGCAGCGAAGATATCGAGAACGGCTGCCGGATAGATGCCGAAGTGGATGGTGAAGTAGATGATCGGCACAAGGGCCGCGACCTCGCGGGCGCTCATGTCCGGCATATGGGCAAGGGCCGGCCGCGCGAGCTCGCCGAACACCACCCGTCCATAGAGCCACAGGGCATATGCGGCCGAAAGAATGACGCCCGTCGTGGCCAGCACCGCCATGGTGGTGTTGGCCTTGAAGGCTCCGGTAAGACTCAGGAATTCGCCGACGAAGCCGCTGGTACCGGGAAGTCCGACATTGGCTAGGGTGAAGATCATGAAGGTCATGGCGTAGAAGGGCATGCGATTGACGAGGCCGCCATAGGCCGAGATCTCGCGCGTGTGCAGGCGGTCATAGACAATGCCGACGCAAAGGAAGAGCGCGCCCGAGACGAGGCCGTGGGAGATCATCTGAAAGAGTGCGCCGTCGATGCCCTGCCGCGTCATGGTGAAGATGCCGATGGTGACGAAACCCATGTGAGCAACGGAGGAATAGGCGATGAGCTTCTTCATGTCCTCCTGAGCCAGGGCGACAAGCGAGGTGTAGACGATGGCGATGACCGAGAGGGTAAAAACGAGGGGAGCGAAGAATTCCGAGGCTTCCGGGAACATGGGCACCGAAAAGCGCAAGAAACCATAGCCGCCCATTTTCAGCAGAATGGCGGCCAGCACGACCGAGCCGGCCGTGGGCGCTTCGACATGAGCGTCGGGCAGCCATGTGTGCACGGGCCACATGGGAAGCTTGACGGCGAAGGATGCAAAGAACGCAAGCCACAGCCACATCTGCATGCCGGTCGGGAAGTTCGCCTGCTGCAGGAGGGTCGGAATATCGGTCGTGTCCGAATGCCAGTACATGGCGAACATCGCGAGCAGCATGAGAACCGAGCCGAGCAGCGTGTAGAGGAAAAACTTGAAGCTGGCGTAGACACGGCGCGGACCGCCCCAGATGCCGATGATGAGAAACATCGGTATGAGGCCGCCTTCGAAGAACAGGTAGAACAAGAAGAGGTCGAGCGAGACGAAGACGCCAACCATCATCGTCTCGAGAAACAGGAAGGCGATCATGTATTCCTTGACGCGGTATCTCACGCCCCAGCTGGCGATGATGCAGATCGGCATGAGGAACGTCGTCAAGAGAACGAAGGGCATGGAGATGCCGTCAACGCCCAGCCGGTAGCTGGCGAACGCGCCAAGCCAGGCGCGCTCCTCGACAAACTGGAAGCCCGGCTGACTGCGATCGAAGTCGATCCACAGCGAGAGCGACAGGATGAAGGTAATGATGGTGGTGAAGAGCGCCGTCCAGCGCATGTTGCGCAAGGCGATCTCGTCCTCGCCGCGGACCACGAGAACAAAGAGAGCGCCGACAATGGGCAGGAAAGTGACGAGGGAGAGAATGGGCCAGGCAGTCATCAGCGCGCGCCTCCGAACATGTACCAGGTGATCAGGGCGGCAACGCCAAGGAGCATGGCGAAGGCATAATGATAGACATAGCCCGACTGCAGCCGCACGATGCCGCGGGTGACGTCAAGCACCCGGGCCGAAACACCGTCGGGCCCCAAGCCGTCAATCAGCCAGCCGTCGCCGCGGCGCCAAAGGAACCGGCCGAGATAGATCGCAGGCCGCACGAAGAGCAGATCGTAGAGTTCGTCGAAGTACCACTTGTTGAGCAGGAACTGGTAGATGGGCTGATTGACCTCGGCCAGGCGCTTGGGCAAGCCGGGCCGCAAAACATAGAAGAGATAGGCTAGACCGAGACCGCCCAAGAACATGATGAAGGGCGCAAGCCGCACCCAGAAAGGAACGTCGTGAAGATGGTGCACGATTTCGTTTTCGGGCGCGCGGTATAGCGACGTGCTCCAAAACAGGCTTTCCTCGCCGCCGATGAAATATTCCTGAAAGAGCAGGCCCGCGAAAAGCGAACCGACCGCGAGAATATAAAGGGGTGCCAGCATCACCGGCGGCGATTCATGAACGTGATGCATGATTTCTTCAGATGCCCGCGGCCTGCCATGAAACGCCAAGAACATCAGCCGCCAGGAGTAAAAAGCGGTGAACAGAGCCGAGATCAGCAGGAGCCAGAAACAGGCAAAGCTCACAGGCCCATGATGGGCGAAGGCTGCCTCGATGACGGCGTCCTTGGAGAAGTAGCCCGCGGTCAGCGGAAAGCCGGTCAAAGCGAGGGTGCCGACCAACATGAGCAGCCAAGTGATGCGCAGATGGCCGGAGAGGCCGCCCATGCGGCGCAGGTCCTGATCGCCGGCGAGCGCATGGATGACAGATCCAGAGCCCAAGAAGAGGAGCGCCTTGAAGAAGGCGTGGGTGAACAGATGGAACATGCCGACGCCATAGGCGCCCATACCCATGGCGACGAACATGTAACCGAGCTGCGAACAGGTGGAATAGGCGATCACACGCTTGATGTCGTTCTGTACCAGCGCCACCGTGCCGGCAAAAAAAGCGGTTATGGCGCCGATGAGCGCAACAAAGGCCTGGGCATGGGGCGCCAGTTCATAGAGCGGCGACAGCCTCGCCACGAGGAATACGCCCGCCGTGACCATGGTTGCGGCATGGATGAGCGCGGAGACCGGTGTGGGCCCTTCCATCGCATCGGGAAGCCAGGTGTGGAGCAGGAATTGGGCGGATTTGCCCATGGCGCCCATGAACAACAGGAGGCAGATGAGCGTCAGCACGTCGACCTCGCCGCCGAGGAACTCCATTGCCTTGCCGGTCTGGCCGGGGGCGGCGTTGAAGATTGTGTCGAAATCGACGGAGCCGAAGATCGCGAAGCAGGCGAAGATGCCGAGCGCGAACCCGAAATCGCCGACGCGGTTGACGACGAAAGCCTTGATGGCCGCGGCATTGGCCGAGGGTCGGTGATACCAGAAACCGATGAGAAGATAAGAGGCGAGGCCGACGCCCTCCCATCCGAAGAACAACTGCACAAGATTGTCGGAGGTGACGAGCATGAGCATCGCAAAGGTGAACAGCGAGAGATAGGCGAAGAACCGCGCCTGCGATGGATCGTGGCCCATGTAGCCGATGGAGTAGATGTGGACGAGAGAGGAGACGGTGGTTACGACGACCAGCATGACCTTGGTGAGCTGATCGATCCGCAGCGACCAGTCGGCGACGAGCTCGCCCGAATGGATGAAGGGCAGAAGCGTGATCTTCTCCGTGCCCGTGCCGCCCAGGGTCGAGAGGAACGCGACCCAGGAGAGCACGGCGGTGACGACGAGAAACCCCGAGGTAATGACGCCCGGCCACGTGGGCGAGTGATGGTGATCTTCCGCCTCATGATGGGCAGACCCGGAGCGGGAAGCGGTCGGAGCGTCATGCGCCGCGTCCGGATCGATGCGCGGGCTTTCCGCCAGAGCGCGTGGCAGTGCGGTGCCGAGAAGGCCCGCGATCAGCGCCCCAATAAGGGGCAGGAACACGATCAGCTGATACACGCGCGCTCACCCCTTCATGAGATTGATGTCTTCAACGGCAATCGAACCGCGATTGCGGAAATAGACGACAAGGATGGCAAGACCGATCGCCGCCTCGCCAGCAGCCACGGTGAGCACCAGAAGCGCGAAAACCTGGCCCACGAGATCGCCCAAGAAAGCGGAAAAGGCGACAAGATTGATGTTGACCGACAGAAGGATCAGCTCGATCGACATCAGTATGACGATGACGTTCTTGCGGTTGAGAAATATGCCGAAGATGCCGATAGTGAACAGAACGGCGGCAAGCGTCAGATAGTGGCCGAGCCCGATGGTCATGATTCCCCTGTCCTAGATCCCCTGCCCCGGCCTGACTTTTCGAATCTCGATGGCGGTTTCAGGGCGCCGCGCCACCTGCGCTGAAACGTCCTGGCGCTTGACGCCCTGCTTATGACGGAGGGTGAGGACGATGGCGCCGATCATGGCGACGAGCAGAATGAGCCCCGCGGCCTGGAAGAAATAGACGTAGCGCGTGTAGAGAATCTGCCCCAGGGCCTCGGTGTTGGTGAGATTGGCCAAGGGCGGCGCCGGCGCAGCAATGACGCGGCTCGCCTCGGGCGAGATTGCCCAGGTGCCGAGAGCCAGAACCAGCTCGACCAGGAGGATCAGGCCGATGGTGCCGCCGACGGGCAAATAGTTGAGCATGCCCTGTCGCAGTTCGGCGAAATCGATATCGAGCATCATCACGACGAACAGGAAAAGGACCATGACGGCGCCGACGTAGACCACCACCAGGATCATGGCCAGAAACTCGGCTCCGAGCAGTATGAAAAGGCCCGCGGCGTTGAAGAAGCATAGAATGAGAAACAGAACGGAGTGGACGGGGTTGCGCGAGGTGATCACCATCACCGCCGAGGCAACGGCGACAGCCGCAAAGATGTAGAAGAAGAACGCCGTGGCTGCCATGGTTCGTCCTTTGCCTAGCGGTAGGGCGCATCCAGCGCGATGCTGCGGGCGATCTCTCTTTCCCAACGATCGCCATTGGCCAAAAGCTTCTCCTTGTTATAGAGCAGTTCCTCGCGAGTCTCGGTGGCAAACTCGAAGTTCGGCCCTTCGACGATGGCATCGACCGGGCATGCCTCCTGGCACAGGCCGCAATAGATACATTTCACCATGTCAATGTCATAGCGCGTCGTTCGCCTGGTGCCGTCGTTGCGGCAGGGGCCTGCCTCTATGGTGATCGCCTGCGCGGGGCAAATGGCCTCGCAGAGCTTGCAGGCGATGCAGCGCTCTTCGCCATTGGGGTAGCGGCGCAGAGCATGCTCGCCGCGGAAGCGCGGCGAGATGGGGTTCTTCTCGAAGGGA
>DATBMX010000066.1:0-4787 GCA_036554625.1 Aestuariivirgaceae bacterium | reverse complement strand
CAAGCTTCTCAAGCGTCATGCCGTCGAAGGTCTCACCGTCCACGCCGGCGGTCATCGCGCCCCGATTCCGGGACACTGTGAGATAGGCCCGCTCGTAGAGATGTGGTGACCTCATCAAGCGGTGAAGGCCGTTGATCCGCTTGCCCGCCCGCGACAGGGCCGGAAGCGTCTCGATCGGATAGTTGCGGCTTGCATCAGCAATACCTCTCCATCGATTGGTCGAGTTATGCAAAACTGCCATCCTTCCTCCGGAGACGGATGGTTTCATGATGATCGCTCATCACTTATCCAGCCAATCCGTGCGCCCCCCAATCTTTGATCCGTGGGCGGCTGTCCCGGCCATTACGGCGGGCGTTCGTGTACTATGACGGCTCCGTCGCCATTCAGGTCCCGTAGACCGGCCTGTTTAGGCGATCCCGCAGTTGCACGTGCGAGGAGTCGCGGTGCGTTTAGGTGCCCCGTTTGTTTCCTTAGTCCCCTGACTGGGGCCGCGCCGTGCGGACTGGCGGCGATTCACTGGGCCTGTTCCTCGCCCCGCACGAAATGGCGTGTCAGCCGCATTCGCCACGGCTTACCTATTAACCGCTGGAAACTGGGATTCAGGCTATCAAGCACCTTGCCTGTAGGTCAGCCACCGGACTACGGCGTCCGGTTTCGAGTCCCTTTCCCGACATGCTATGGTCCCGTTCCCTTTCGAGGTCTCAGCCGATTCATCATCGGCGCCGGTAAGTCGGTCAGGCAGAAGCTACGCCAGTAAGCTTCGTTCGATAGAACGCTCCTTTCTTCTCCGCGCCACAACGGCGCACGCCCATCTGGGTCACGATCACTCTGCCGAACGACACACTTCTCGTCCCGGCTTGAACGGGTAGTCACGAATTAGGACTGCAGCCCCCTCAGCCTGCTCCGCGTGGCGACATCCATGAACTACACGAGTACGCTGTGAACCGGCATGCAAATTTGGGTCTGACTCACATTTGATGATTTTGTATGGCGGCGTAGCGCTGGTTTCTGAGGAGAATCAGCGTCATGGCGAGCACCTTGCGTTTGTCTTCCTTTCGCCAGCGGCATTCGTCGAGACCATGCCGCTGTCAGGGCGGCGATTGCCGAGCCCTGGTCAAACGGTCAGACCGAAGGGCAGATCACGAAGCTCAAACTGGTGAAGCGCCAGATGTATGGCCGTGGAAAGCTCGACCTCCTGCAGGCAAGGCTGATCAAAGCAGCATGAGCGGGATCATCGAGATTGCGACAGAGCCAAAGTTCAACGCCGATTGACAAGTACGCGGACCACACGGGCCGCCAATGTGGCTGCCCCGGAAAAATGGCTTTGGCGCCGGGACAAAACACCGGTCCGCCTGGACGTGTTCCAGCGTACTATTGGCAGTAAGCGCTGTAGCGGCGTTTCGCTATGTCCAGATGGAAATGGGTCTTGTGGGCGGCGTTCGCCTCCGGCCCCAAGACGGTGCCGAAGATTTTGCAGGCGCCATCGTGGATGTCCTTCAGAAATTGTGCGCGCTTGTCGCCACCGGGCCAATATTCGAGCACGCTAATATGCTCGCCCTTAGCCGTAACGAATTCACCGATGTCCACGGCCTGAGCCAAAGCATGATAGCTGATCCGCTGAGTTGGGTCATGGTAGCGCGATCGGCAAGCATAGCCGGAAATATTTGCAAGTTGCACGATGTCCGACTCCAGCAGAGCCTTAGCGCGCGGTTGCACGACCTCGCTCATCCAGCGTCCTAATGCGCTTGCGAGTGGGCAGGTCATGGTCGCTGGCGGGTGCAGATCGACCTTCGTATCACGTTTGAAGCCCTTGAGCTGGACAGGTGCAGGCGCTCCACAGCTGCCGTCCCGGATCGGGCTCAGTATCTTGAAATCAAAATCGGCTTCGGGAAGCAGGGTCTGGCATTCAGCTTGAGCAGCTGCGATCTCCTCCTGGCTCCAGGTCTGCGGCGCGGGTGGGCCGACAGGTTCGGAGAACACTTTCGGATTGCGCAGCGACGGTGCTACTGCGCGCTCCGGCAATGGCGGAATACCATCCTCTTCATCCGAGGCGTTTTCCGGCTCCTCATCATCGTTTTCGTCCTGGCGTTTGCCCCCGCGCTTGGCCGATAGCGGCGGAGGCGGAGGCCCGACAGGCTCAGCGAAGACTTTCGGCTTGCGCAGTGATGGCGCAACGGCGCGCTCCGGCAAAGGTGGATTACCCTCCTCTTCTTCCTCGCCTGGGACGGTCTCGGTTTGCTCCTCGTCCGACCGGTTCCGATCGTCCTCCTCTCCCTCATCGAGGTCGCGAGGTCCAGCAGCGGCGCTATTCGGAATGCCGAGTGTCTCCGAGCGCTTCTGCGGCAGATTGAGATCAGACATGGTGGCGCTCTTGGGTAGGGCCGGCGCGCCAATCGCACAAAGCAAAACGGCTGCATAAGCCGACAGGATAATCGATCTTATGGCCATCGGCTGTCTCCCGCTCAATAACGCCCCGCCTCGCCGATCGTTTCATCTGTCGCGCCACGGAGCGCAGATTTATTGGCTGCCCGGCGTGACCACTCGCCAGCTCTCGTGGTCGCCGATCTGACTGCGCAATCCCCTCATTTCCGCGACATGGCGGTCTTTGAAATGAAGCACTTATCAAGGCCCAGGGAACGCCACCGACAAGCTCCTTGCAATAGTATAACATCACATTTAAGGTGCGGAACGAGCCAGAGGGGGCCTGCCATGACATCATCTGATGATCCGTTCCTGAGTTCGGTCATCGCCCGCGCAGCGGTTTATCGGCTCATGGCGGTTGGAGCGATGATTGCCTGTCTTTGGCTGGCGATCCTTTGGGCGGTATGGCTGCCATGAGCATCGCGTCCATCCGATTCGACAATGTCACTGTGGCCTATAATCGTCATCCCGCGGTTCATCATGTTTCCGGATCCTTTGCTCCTGGCAGCCTGACTGCGGTCGCCGGTCCCAACGGCGCGGGCAAATCCACCTTGCTGAAAGCCCTGATGGGTGAATTGCCCCTTGCCGAGGGCTCGATAGACCGCGGCGGATTGTCGAGCCGCGATTTTGGCTATCTACCGCAGGCCGCCGAAATCGATCGGCATTTTCCTCTGACCGTTGCCGACATCGTCATTCTGGGTGCCTGGCGAGCGATCGGCGCCTTTCGCGGAATGACGCCGGCGGAATCTGATAAGGCACAGCAAGCGCTGAAGGCTGTTGGATTGGAGGGATTCGAGCGCCGCCATATCGGTTCCCTCTCTGCGGGCGAGTTTCAGCGCGTTCTGTTCGCTAGGCTCCTCTTGCAGGACGCCAAGGTGATCATTCTCGACGAGCCGTTTACGGCAATTGACGCCCGCACGACGCGCGACCTTCTGCAGATCGTCGGGCGTTGGCATCAGGACGGCAGGACGGTGATCGCCGTCCTCCACGACTTCGACCGGATCCAGGCGCACTTCCCGCAAACCCTACTGCTCGCTCGCGAAACCATCGATTGGGGCCCGACAGAGACCGCACTGTCCCCCAGCAATTTGCTGCGCGCCCGCGCCATGGCGGAGAACTGGGACGAGAATGCCCCGATCTGCGAACCCGCTGAAGGAGTAAGGGTATGACGGTTTACTCGATGCTCATCGCCCCCTTCGCAGACTACGGCTTCATGCGCCGCGCGCTTGTCGCCTCTGTCGCGCTCGGTATCGGATCGGGCCCCATCGGCGTGTTGCTGATGCTGCGGCGCATGAGCCTTGCCGGCGACGCCCTGAGCCATGCTGTGCTACCGGGCGCGGCAATCGGGTTCCTTGTCGCCGGCGGCGTATCGCTGCCAGCTATGGGTCTCGGAGGGCTAGTCGCCGGGTTGGGTGTCGCGCTTCTCTCCGGTCTGGTCACCCGGACGACGGTGCTGCGAGAAGATGCCAGCTTTGCCGGTTTCTACCTGACCTCGCTGGCCCTCGGCGTGCTGATCGTCTCGTTGCATGGTTCGAACAGCGATCTGCTGCACGTCCTGTTCGGCACCATCCTTGCGATCGACGCTCCGGCGCTTTGCCTGGTCGGCGGCATTGCCTCACTGACTCTCCTCATAGTGGCTGCTGTCTATCGGCCGCTCGTGGCCGAATGTTTCGATCCCGGCTTCTTGCGCGCCGTAGGCGGGCGGGGGTCATTCTATCATTTGTTGTTTCTGTTCCTCGTCGTGATCAATCTCGTGGCTGGATTTCAAGCGCTCGGTACGTTGATGGCCGTTGGGCTGATGATGCTGCCCGCCGCAATCGCGCAGCTCTGGGCCCGCACCTTGCCGGTGATGATGCTGATTGCGGCTTCGACGGGTGCGATCTCGGGCTTCGCCGGGCTGATCATCTCTTTCCACTATGGCTTGGCTTCGGGGCCGACGATCATTCTGACCGCCAGCCTCCTTTACGGCGTCTCACTGCTTTTCTGTCCTTCAGGAGCAGTCCGGCGCCTGTTTCCGCGTCCGCATCGTGCGGGCTGACTATCACAAGGAGACGACCTATGAAGCGTATGACGATCATCGCCGGCCTTATTATCTCTGTGCCTCTCAGTTTGGCGGCCAGCGCCGCATCGGCAAAGACGCTGACCGCCATCGCGAGCTTCAGCATTCTGGCCGACGTTGTGAAAGAGGTCGGCGGCAAGCATGTCGAGGTAAAGAGCCTCGTTCAGCCCAACGGCGATCCTCACCAGTTCGAGCCTTCCCCTGATGATGCCAAGGCCCTCAAGGCGGCGGACGTCACCTTCGTCAGCGGCGAGGGGCTGGAGGGCTGGTTCGAGAAATTGGCCGGAGCTGCCGGATATAAGGGCAA
>DATBMX010000030.1:0-4197 GCA_036554625.1 Aestuariivirgaceae bacterium | reverse complement strand
GTCGAGGACGTGAACAATTTCTGGAAATTTCTCGCCAACGAACCCCGCATGCTCGAGCATGTGTGGGGCTGCGTGAAGGACATGATGGGGCCGGGCAGTCTCGACCCCTTGACCAAGGAGCTCATCTATCTCGCCGTGTCGATCACCAACAATTGCGACTACTGCATGGCGAGCCACGGTTTTGCAGCCCGGATGAAAGGCGCGAGCGCAGAGCAGCTCAACGAGCTCTATGCCATCGTCGGCCTCGCCAACATGACGAACCGGCTCGCCAATGCCTATCGCGTGCCGGTGGATGAAGCGTTCAAGGAAGATTAGGCCATGGAACCTGTCACCCGAGCCGCTCGTTTTGAGGAACCGCGGCTGAGTTGAAGGATCATTGAAAACGCCTCATGAGCAAGATGACACTCACGCGCGTGCCCGCCGCCAAGACCGGCATGCTCATTCGCAAACCCGTCGAACAGGTCTTCGAGGCGATCGTCAATCCGGAGATCACCTCGAAATTCTGGTTCAGCAAGGGCAGCGGACGGCTGGAGACGGGCAGGCAGGTTCGCTGGGCGTGGGAGAGCCATGACGTCTCGATCGACGTGACGGCCAAAGCGATCGAGCCCAACAGTCGCGTCCTCATCGAATGGCCAGGCTACACCGGTCCAACTGAAGTCGAATGGACGTTCCAGGCCATTCCTGACGGAACCACGTTTGTGCGTGTCCAGGAATCCGGTTGGACGGATGATGCCGACAGGCTGGTGCGCTATGTGGCGGACTCCACACAAGGCTTCACGCTCATGCTCGCGGGTCTCAAGGCGCTGCTCGAACATGATGTCCGGCTCAACCTCACGCTTGATCGCTACCCGAAGGGAATCGAGGAGCAGGCGATCGGAGAATAGCCATTGATCGGCAAGGAAGGTCCACCGACAGCAACGATGAAGAAAGCGAAGGCCGCAAAGAAGGCTGCCGGGCGGGTGACTGCGAAGACGGCCAAGCCGCGCAAGACGCCGTCAAGGCCGCAGTCCGGCAAGGTCGTGCTCCTCTCGGGCGGCAACCCCCAGATCGCGAAGGGCTATGGCGACGCGCCGGTGCAGGCCTATATCGCGGCCATGCCGGGCTGGAAGCACGACATCGGGCGCCGTCTCGATGCGCTCATCACGCGCGCCGTCCCCGGCGTGCGCAAGGCGGTGAAGTGGAATTCGCCGTTCTATGGGGTCGCGGATGAGAACCAAGGCTGGTTCCTCAACCTCCACTGCTTCACGAGATATATCAAAGTGGCGTTCTTCCGCGGCGCGTCGCTGCGCCCTGTGCCTTCCGGCGAATCCAAGCACAAGGATGTGCGCTATCTCGACATCCACGAGGATGATGAGATCGATGAGACTCAGTTCGTCGAGTGGGTGAGGCAGGCGAGCCGATTGCCCGGCGAGCGGATGTGAGGGGTTGGATTACAGCCTGCCCGCCTCGATGATGCGCTTGAGAAAGGCGCGGGTGCGTTCGCGGCGCGGGTTGCCTATCAGCTGATCAGGCGGGCCCTCTTCATGCACCCTCCCGTCGTAGAGGAAGCAGATCTTGGAGGCCACTTCGCGGGCGAAGCCCATCTCGTGGGTGGCGAGCAGCATGGTCATGCCGCGCCGAGCGAGATCGCGCACGATGTTGAGCACCTCGGCCACGAGTTCAGGATCAAGTGCGGAGGTGATCTCGTCGAGGAGCATGAGCCTCGGCTGCATGGCCAGGGCGCGAACGATGGCCACTCGCTGCTGCTGGCCGCCCGAGAGACGATCGGGAAACTCACGCGCCTTCTCAGGCAAGCCGATGCGCTCGAGCAGCGCCATGGCCGCCTCGACGGCATCGGCGCGACTGCGGCCCAGCACCTTCACGGGGGCAAGGGTAATGTTGTCGAGAACGCTCATATGCGGGAAGAGATTGAAGCTCTGGAAGACGATGCCCACCTCGCGCCTGAGCTTGTTGACGTCGACGCCCGGGCCCGACACGCGGTCGCCGGCGAGCACGATCTCGCCTGACTGGATGGGCTCGAGCCCATTGACGCAACGCAGCAGGGTCGATTTTCCGCAGCCCGAGGGACCGATCAGGCAGACGACCTGATGCTCCTCGACAGTGAGATCGAGGCCACCCAGAACGGCGATCGGGCCGAAGCGCTTTTCAACCATCCTGAGCTCGAGGAAGGACATCAGCTTCCGGCGCGCATGCGCCTCTGATCGCGCTCGATGAGCTTGTCGACGAAGCGGGCCTGAGGAATGGTGATGAGAACGAAAATGATGGCGACGATGGTGACGGCGGAGAGATTGAACGCATTGGAGGCGATGATGCGCGACTGGTTGAAGCCGTCGATGACGCCGATCACATTCACCAGGGCGGTGTCCTTCTGCAGGCCGATGAAATCATTGAGAAGCGGCGCCATGATGCGGCGCACGGCCTGAGGCACGATGACATAGCGCAGAGCCTGAAAGTAGGAGAGGCCAAGCGAACGCGCGGCGGCGATCTGGCTCGGGTGGATGCTCTCGATCCCGGCGCGATAGACTTCGGCGACATAGGCGCCATAGGTCAAGGTGAGCGCGATGATGGCGAACCATGTGAGCGGAACCCTGCCGATGCCCGGTATCTCGCTTGGAATGATGCCGGAAAGCGGCAGGCCGAAGCCGATGAGATAAAGGGTGACGACGGCAGGCAGGCCGCGGAACACGTCGCAATAGAGCGCGGCCAGCATGCGTATGGGACGGCCGGCTTCGCCCGGCAGAAGCCGCGCGATGGCGACAACGAGTCCCCAAATCAGGACGAGGATCTCGGCAACCACGAAGATGAAGATGTTGTTCGAGAAGGCCCTGACGACGAGGCCGTATTTCTCCACCATCAGCGGCAGGTAGAAAAAAGTGCGACCGACCGCCATGTCGTTGGCGAGCACGAACATGATGAAAGCGAAGGCGACGAGACCGGCGGCGCTATAGCCAAGCGCTATATAGGCCCGCTCCTTCGCGGCCGCGGCGGCGATGCGGGCGGCGAGCACATCCCCCTGCTCAAGGGCCCGGTTCTTCGCCTGCCAGTGCGCGATCGCTTGCGAGGCCGGCCAAAAGAGGACGAGCGAGGCGAGGATGGCGAGCCACAGGACAGCTTCGAGCGCCGGACCGTGCTGGCCCTCCGCATTCGCCGCGGCGCGGACGACATTGCCTGTCCAGATGGCATAAAGGGCGAGAAGGACGGCGGCTATGACGGCGATCAGCGCAAGCTCGCCCGAATGGCGCGGAATGGATGCTCCTTGCGGAGTACCTTTAAGCGTCGGCACCGTAGACAAGGCGCGGGAACGCTAGTGCTTGAAGTACGGTACCTTGGCCGGGTCCTTGCCCCAGACGGAGGCGAGATATTTGTCGGCAAGCTTCGATATGGTGCCGTCATCGATCATGGACTGGATGACGGCGTCCCAGCCGGCGTTGTTCGATGATCCCTTGGGATAGAGCGCGCCATATGTCTCGCCCGTCTTGTACTGGGCGATGACCTGCTCCTTGCCCTGCGACTTGAGCTCCTCGGCGAGAACGATCGAGGTGTCGGTCATGGCGACGTCGATCTGGCCTGCGGCGAGAGCGGTGAACATGTTGCCCTGATCGGGGTAGACCTGAACCTTCGTGAGCTTCAGCGTATCCATGGCGAAAGCGGCGCCGGTCGTCGCCTGCTGGACGCCGACGGTCTTGTCCTTGATCGAACTCTCATCCAGCTCGGTTCCAGCCTTCACGAGAAGGCCGATGTCGGAGGAGAAGTAAGGAACGGAGAAATCCACGACCTTCTTGCGCTCGTCGGTGATCGAGATCTCCGACAGGGCGAAGTCGAAGTCCTTGGTCTGGCCCGTCACCAGCGGATCCCAGCCGACATTCACAACCTCGAGCTTGTCATAGCCCGCACGCCAGGCCATCTCCGCGGCCATGCAATATTCCATGCCGTCCTTTATCGATTCGGGCGTGTCGCCGTTCCACCAGATCGGCGCCGGCAGCGACACGGCGACCGTGACCTGGCCTGGCTTCAACGGATTGGCAACGGCGTGAGATCCCTTGGCGCCGGACAGCTCGCAATTGCCGATCATTTCGGCAGCCGGAGCTGCGGCCGGCATGGCAGTCGCAACAATCGCCGCGCACATCAGCGCCATGAAGCTGGAACGGGTGAGCACGTGAACCTCCCTTAACGACAAGACTGGCTCGACTAGAGCAT
>DATBMX010000487.1:0-5192 GCA_036554625.1 Aestuariivirgaceae bacterium | reverse complement strand
GAATTTGAAGAAAGACGATCCTGTATTTCTTCGATCGGCAACCGGTCGAACCTGCTCCTGCCAAGCTTGCGCTGCGCGATGCGCTCGACGGCCACATTCAGCGGTATGTCGATCCACACTAGGCAAATCGGGCCGAACGGCGCCAAACTGGCAGTTAACCTGCGAAGGCGCGCTTCAGAATAAGACCTGGCATCAATCATGACAGACCAGGTTTTGTGAACAAGCCCCTGGTCCAGAACAACCGGCTGGTGCCAAGGCCTGTAGCAGCGAAGCAGAGCCCACAGATTCACACCCCGCAAGAATAGCGACAGTGTCAGCGGGCGAACACTGAAGCAGAACATCAAGAGGTGCCAAGCGATTTTGGCCTCTGCAGACCGCATTCTTATCTGGTACACCGGGATGGTGGTTTTGGTCAGGTGCGGTGCGGTTAAACAACGGCAGATCGTCGTCTTGCCTGATCCTGGCAACCCTGCGAACTCAACGATCATGCGCCCGAGCTTCGCTCATGAGACGCCATACTTCTCGCTTCGCCCGGGTCAGCACTTCGTCGTAAGGACGATTGGCGTCAATGCTCACAACCATGCTTTGGGGAAACTCCAGCTTTTCGACAATGCTACATTTCCTCAAAAGTGCTCTCGGGTCATGGTCTGGTTTTCGTGCCTGCGCCGTCTGCGGTAAAACGCTGAGACGTATCGCCAGATCAGGTCCGATGAGCATCGCGTCCCTGTAGAGTTTCAGCTCGTTTCTCGCCGCCCAAGTGAAGCCTCTACCCTCCTGCAGCCGAGGACCATCGCTGATCCCATTCACCTGGTCCTGTGGATATCGATCCAGCAAAATAACACTGCCCTTTGCCGCCAAACGTCGGCCTAGCCGCAGCAAGCGAAGCTTGCGGCGCATGACGAGGAGGTCAGTTAGCCTATACATTTTCTCTACGATAGAAGGCAGCTCATCACCGGTCTCGAAAGTCTTGGTTTTCCGCTCTCGCGATCGAAACAAGGCGCCAACACTCTTTCGAATTCCGTTAACGAAACCGCCAGCGCCGTCACCTGTGCCCATGTAGAATCTGTGCACATCCAATTTGTAGCCTAGCCAGTTTGCCAAATCATTCGTCAGGCTGCTCTTGCCGGAGCCGTCAGCTCCTATCACTGCGATCATGAGACCCTTCCCCGACAGCGTCTTGCCGCGTCTCAGGGTGACGACCAAAGCCAAGGCATTGGTGGTCAGAAATCTCGCGTTGCGCCAAGCGGCTTGCCCGAGCGATCGGCTCCAGCTCATGCGATAACTAGGCCGCAACTGCCTATAAAGGCTGCGCGCAAAAGCCCAGATGCCATTCTCATCAATTGGGAATTCGTAGAGTTGCTTGAGTGCCTTTGGATCGATTTCGATGCCGAGTTTCGACGCCATCTCCCGAGTGCTCTGTAACGTGCTCTCACCCTTGAGAAGATCCAGTTCATGCAAAATATGCGCTGGTATCTTGGGGTCCAAGAGTCGCCTCCACGGTGGCATCTTCGCCCAGATTCGTACGAGCAGCATGAGCAACTCCAATTCCGCCGTCGGAATGGGCCATTGGCTCTGCCGGTCCAGCCGCACGTTTTCACGCAACGCGGAATCCCAGGTCAGCTTTAGGTGTTTTACACGCTTGAGACCGGTGATCAGCTGATAGTGCACATGAAGATGGAGAAACTTCATGGATGAGTCATCGAGAACCAGCCAATCCTCAACGCCTTCATAGTTGGCCCAAGGCTGGCTTTGCACCCTCTGCGCCCGCATCTCATACATAACGTCTTCGAACCGTCGTCGATCGGCCGTTCGAATGTAGAGATCCAAGTCAGTCAGCCCAGCCAGTGCTTCAGCAAGATGGCCGTTGCTTTTCCAATGCACAAAGAACACGTGCGAATCGTGCAAGGCATCTCGAAGGCGAAGACTTGCCGGCAACGGCTGGGGCTCGGTCCTCGTCACGGCATCGCCGTTCCGCCGCGCGCTTCGTGCCGGGATGTCGAGACCCATTAGCTGGAAATTTGAGATCGTGACGAGTGAGATGACAATTGAGGCTGCTCGGTAACTTCCCCATTGCCGACACTATAAACCCTCGTAGCGATGGAATTCCATGCGGGGCGGTGCGTTATTGCCACAATGGTGATCTCGCCTGTCAGTTTGCTAATGCGTTGGCATATGTCGCGTTCGGTGTCGGGATCGAGGGCGCTTGTCACTTCATCGAAGATCAGCAGCTTAGGCCGCCTTACAAGCGCCCGCGCCAGGGCAATCCGCTGCCGCTGGCCTCCTGAAAGTTTGGAGCCGACTTCACCAACGTCGGTGGCGAGATCGCGGTGGAGTTCGCGCACGAATCCGGCGGCTCCGGCAATTTCGAGCGCCTGCCAGACTTCAGATTCGCCGATCGTCGCATCGCCCAGGGTGATGTTCTCGGCAATGGACGTATGGAGAAGGCTTAATTCCTGTGGGACATATCCGATCATGCTGCGCCAACTGCGCAAGGAAATGTCCTTAAGGTCAATTCCATCGATGAGAATTTGCCCTGAGGTCGGCCGGTGGAGACCAGTCAGCAGATCGATGATCGTCGTCTTGCCCGCGCCGGAGGGTCCTTGAATGACCGTGATTTCGTTGGCCGGAACGAAGAGTTTGACTTTCGAAAGAATTGGCATCGTGCCATGGGAGAAGCTGACGTCCTCAAACAGGCAGCCATCATTCAAAGTCGGCGTCACGTTCCCAGTGTCTTCCTCGACCGCCGCTTTGGCTTGGCGGATAAAGTTCAAAGATCTCCAATAGCCGCCTTCATTTTCCGTAAAGGTTTGCAGCACCATCTGGCCTCTTGAGAAGCTATTGACAATGCGGAATACGAGCACGCTCAAGCCCACGAGACCCGCGAGCGGCATGTCAAGCTTTTCAACCGCCAGAAATGCGCCGCATGCGAAAATGATTGCCGTGAGCGCAAGCTGCGAATTCTGCAAACCCGCCTTGAGCACCTCCTGCTTGATTTTTGCTTTTTGAGCACCGTAGCTGTGCGTCGCCATTAATGCGGCCACTTGCTCGTTTCGGCTCATGGTCTTCAAAGGTTTCAGATTGTTCAGCGTGTCGACAAGCACCCCCAAGAGACTGGCGGTGCGCTTGAAGTGCTTCGCGCCGGAGCGATGCGTGGGGTTCATGAACAGCCGTAAGATCAGCATGAGCAAGGCAGCGATGCCCATGGCCGCAAGCATTGCTTGCCATGAAATCAAAAAACCTACGCCGACAAGCGCTAGCGTTTGAAAGAGACTGGCGAGATAGCGCGCAGCCGAAATGTAGGCCACGCTTGCCGCCATCATGTCAGTACTCAGAGCATTGGCAATGCTTCCGAAACGCTGATCAGCAAAGTAGCTCCACTTTGCAGAGAGCAAAGAATTGATCAATTCCAGCCGCAACACGGTCATCAGGCGGACGCGAGCGAAGGAGGCGATGGCAAGGGCGGCGAAAGACAGCAATGCCTTCAAGCTCATAGCAATCGCAACGAAGGCGGTGAGCGCACCGAACGTCATCGGAACGCCTGCCCAAGCGAATGTGCGGCGCATGAGCTCGACGATTTGCAGGCCAGGGGTAGAGCCGGACGAATCGATTAAGCCGACAAGTGGTACGATCGCACCAAGACTTAGGGCCTCGGCAAAGCCTGCAATGATCAGGCAGAGAAGAACGAGAAAAGGCTGCGAGCCCGGTGCCCTAAAGTAAAGCTTGAAGGCCCTTATGAGAGCGAAGCTTGAATCGGCTAGCGCCTGCTGCTTGTGGCGCTCTTGACGCTCGTGTTTGGGGGCGCGTCGACGATTCATTTGAAGAAGCAAATAGCGGCGGCCGAGGCGAAAAACAACAAAGTTCTCTATAGGGCGACAGTGCCAATCGAGCGAGTTTTCAGGCCATCGCGGCTCCGCCATTTGCCCCGAGACACTGTCCGGTGAACAACGAAGCCCCGGGTCCCGCAAGAAAAACCACCGCCGAGGCGACCTCCTCTGGCTTTCCTATTCGTCCGAGGGGATTGGCGGTCTCGATGGCCTGCTGTTCCGGTGTGAGATTGCTGAACGAAAGCAGGGCCGTATCAGTGGGTCCAGGCGCCACTGCGTTGACGAGAATGTCCGGCGCAAGTTCCCGCGCCCAAGAGCGGGTGAGACCGATGATGGCAGCCTTCGTGGCGCAATAGACCGACACCCCTGCCCGCCCGAGATAGGCGAGCTCTGAGGCGATGTTGATGATCCTGCTTCCCCGAGGCATATGCGGCAGCGCTTCGCGCGTGACAAAGATGGGGGCGCGGACATTCACATCGAAGTGCCGGTCGATGTGCGTGGCGGTAACCTCGCCGATGAATCCCTGTTCCATCACGCCGGCGTTGTTGACCAAGATGTCGATGCCGCCCAAATCCTTGGCGGCCTGCCCGACAGCGGCAATGATGTCGCTTTCCCTCGCGAGATCGCAGCGCAAAATGCCCTTCCCGGCCGATCGGTCGAGACCCACGACCTCGACGCCGACCTCGGAAAATGCATCGGCGATAGCCCTGCCGATTCCCTGCGCCGTTCCCGTGACGAGCGCCCGCTTGCCGGCCAGCGCGCTCACCAGGGCACTTCGCCGCGGTCGACGCCAAAGGACTGACCGGTGATGTTCACCGACAGTTGGGAGGCAAGGAACAGATACGTTTCCGCGACGTCTCGGGGCTCCATCAGGCCGGGAAGCGCTTGATGGCCCACGATCACCTCGAGGAGTTCAGCTTCGCCCACGCCGCGGCGTTCCGCCATGCGCGCCAGCGAACGCATGGAAGATTCCGTTCTTACCCAACCAGGGCAGACGGCATTCACCCTGATGCCCCTGGGACCCAGTTCCTTCGCCCATGTCTTGGTCAGTCCGATGATGGCGTGCTTGGATGCAACATAGGCGCCGAACAGCGGCTCAGCCACCCGGCCCCACACCGAAGCGGTGTTGATGATCGATCCGCCCGGCTGCATTAACGGCAGCGCTCGCCGCGTCACGATTTCCGTTCCGATCACATTGACCTCGATGATGCGCCGGAACACGGTCTCTGCCTCGTCGCCGCCTTCTGCAATGGGCGTCAGCCGCTCAAGACCAGCATTGTTGATAAGAACGTCGATGCTTGCGAGCTCCGCCAGCGCCGCCGAGACTGCCGAGGCGTCGCAGATATCTGCAATCGCTCGTGTCGCGGT
>DATBMX010000437.1:0-4247 GCA_036554625.1 Aestuariivirgaceae bacterium | reverse complement strand
ACGTTGAAGCCTGACCGCGACCCACGCCTCCTCCTGGAACAAGGTGAGGATCACATACGGAGTGCTAGGATCATTGTCAAGAGCTACTTCCACGATTGAGAGGAAATTCTTTGCAGGGCCTACAGCCTCTTGCATCATGGCCGTGCTTGACACGGCCATCTCGCGCAAGCGGCAGATGCGCGGATCAGGCCCGCGCATGACGGACTGAGAGGGCGCCCGAGTGGACGAGACGATGGAGCGCGGGACTAATGCGCCTCTTCCCAATTCTGCGCGGCGCGCGCGTCGACGCGAATGGGAACGCGGAAGGCAAAGGCGGGCTCGGGCGCCTTCTCCATGACGGATCTGGCGACGGCCATGGTCGTCTCGACCTCCCGGTCCTCGGCCTCGAAGATCAATTCGTCATGCACCTGAAGCAGCATGCGAGAGGAGAGACCGGCGACGCGCAGCGCTTCGGGCATGCGGATCATGGCGCGGCGGATGATGTCGGCGGCAGAGCCCTGGATCGGCGCGTTGATGGCGGCGCGCTCCTGGAAGGCGCGCTCGGACGCGTTGGGCGAGGCGATGCGCGGGAAATGCATGCGCCGGCCGAAGATCGTCTCGACATAGCCATTGTCGCGGCAGAAGCGCTTGGTCCTGTCCATATAATCGCGAATGCCGGGAAAGCGCTTGAAATAGGTGCGGATGTAGTCGCCCGCCTCTTCGCGCGAGATGTCGAGCTGGTTGGCGAGGCCGAAGGCCGATATGCCGTAGATGATGCCGAAGTTGATGGCCTTGGCGCGGCGGCGGACGAGCGCGTTCATGCCCTCGATCGGCACGCCGAACATTTCGCTCGCCGTCATGGCATGGATGTCGAGCCCTTCGGTGAAGGCGTTGCGAAGTTGCGGAATGTCGGCGACATGGGCAAGCACCCTCAGCTCTATCTGGCTGTAGTCGGCGCTGACGAGCTTCATGCCCGGCGAGGCGATGAAGGCGGTTCTGATCTTGCGCCCCTCCTCGGTGCGCACTGGAATGTTCTGGAGATTGGGATCGGTCGAGGCGAGGCGGCCGGTCGAGGTCGCGGCCATGGCGTAGGAGGTGTGGACGCGGCCGGTGTCGGGGTGGATGAAGGCGAGGAGCGCGTCGGTGTAGGTCGACCTCAGCTTGGTGAGCTGGCGCCAGTCCAGGACCTTCTTGGCGAACTCCAGCCCCTGGGCTGCGAGATCGTCGAGCGTGTCGGCATCGGTGCTCCAGGCGCCCGTCGCGGTCTTGCGCCCGCCGGGGAGCTGCATCCTGCCGAAGAGCACTTCGCCCAGCTGCTTGGTCGAGCCGATGTTGAAGCGGGCGCCGGCGAGGGCGAAGATCTCTTCCTCCAGCGTCGCGGCAGCGGCGGCGAATTCCGAAGACAGGCGCGCCAGAACCTTGCGGTCGACGAGGATGCCCTCCTTTTCCATGCCGGCGAGAACCGAGGCGAGCGGGCGTTCGAGCGTTTCGTAGACCGCCGTCTTCGACCTGGCGACGAGCTCGGCCTTGAACAGAGCCCACAGGCGCAGGGTGATATCGGCGTCCTCGGCGGCATAATGGGTGGCGCGATCAAGGGGCACGAGATCGAAGGCCACCTTGGAGCGGCCCGAGCCTGCAACATCCTTAAAGCTGATGGGCTTGTGGCCCAGGTGCTTCTCGGACAGCTCGTCGAGTCCGTGGCCGTTCAATCCCGACTCCATGGCGTAGGACATGAGCATGGTGTCGTCATAGGGCGCGACATCAATGCCGCAGCGGCCAAGGATCTGCAGATCATATTTGACGTTGTGGCCGACCTTCAGGATCGCGGGGTCTTCGAGCAGCGGCTTGAGCAGGGGAAGGACGGCGCTGCGAGAGAGCTGGATGATCGCCTCGCCGCCGAAATCAAGGCCGTCGGCCTTGCGATGGGCGAGCGGGACATAGCAGGCCTTGCCGGGCGAAAGCGCAAAGGAGATGCCGACGAGATCGCATTGCATGGCATCGAGAGAATTGGTCTCGGTGTCGATGGCGACCAAGCCCTGCTCGCGGATGGCTAGGAGCCAGCGGTTGAGCGACAGCTCGTCGATGATGGTCTCATAGGCGGCGTGATCTATGGCTGAGCGCATGAGGGTGCGCAAGGTTTCGAGCGCGGTTGCGGGCGACATGGCCTCCGCGGCCGTGGGCCCGACGGGACGCTGAGGCGATTCCGGTCCGCCCAAAGCGAGGTCGGCCTGCTCGGCCGCAACCGTTCCTTCCGGCGACCAGCCCTCGATGCGCACGGGGAGGGGATCGATCTGCGAGGCATCGGCGTCGAGTGCCGTTGCGATGCGGCGCATGAGGGTGGTGAACTCCATGGTCTTCAAGAAGCCGATGAGCTCCTTGGGATCGGGGGCGCGAACGGCGAGAGACTCCAAGGAGTGCTCGAGCGGCACGTCGTCCTTGAGAGCGACGAGGCGGCGCGAGAGGCGGGCCTGATCGGCATAGCGCTCGAGACATTCGCGGCGCTTGGGCTGCTTGATCTCGGAGGCGCGGGCGAGCAGCGTTTCGAGATCGCCGTATTCGGTGATGAGCTGGGCGCCCGTCTTGACGCCGATGCCGGGAACGCCCGGCACATTGTCGACGCTGTCGCCGGCGAGCGCCAAGACATCGCCGACCTTGGCGGGCGGCACGCCGAATTTCTCCAGGACCTCGCTTTCGCCGATGTCCTTGTCCTTCATCGTGTCAAAGAGCTTTATGCCCTCGGAGACGAGCTGCATCAAATCCTTGTCCGAGGAGACGATGCGAACGGTGGCGCCTCTCTCCACCGCCTGGCGGGCATAGGTGGCGATCAAATCGTCGGCCTCATAGCCCTGCTGCTCGATGCAGGGAACGTTGAAGGCGCGCACGGCCTGGCGAATGACGGCGAATTGCGGGATGAGATCCGAGGGCGGAGGCGGACGGTTGGCCTTATAGCCGTCGAAGAGCTCGTTCCTGAAGGTGACCTCGGACTTGTCGAAGATGGCGGCAAGATGCGTGGGGCGCACACCGCCCGGCAGTTCGCGCAGAAGCTTGTGGAGCATGGCGCAGAAGCCGTGGGCTGCGCCAATGGGAAGCCCGTCGCTCTTGCGGGTGAGCGGGGGCAAGGCGTGATAGGCCCGGAAAATATAACCGGAGCCGTCGATGAGATAGAGATGGTCGCCGTTTTTGACGGCCCGAGCCTCGGTTCGGTTCGACATGGAAATTCTCAGCCTCGGTGGCGCAATGGCGCAGCCGGAATGGCTGGTTTGTAGTGGGTCCGGGACCGTCAGGCAAGCGGATGAAACTGCGATGGAGGCGCATGCCGGTGGCATGCCACTCATTGGTGTAGTATTACACGCGTCAAGAAGGGGAGATCGCATTGCAGCCCGAGCAGCGCAGGCTCGCAGCCATTCTGGCAGCCGATGTCGCCGGGTATTCAAGACTCATGTCGGTTGATGAAGGAGCAACTCTCGCCCGGCTCAAGCAGCTCCGTGCCGAAGTCATCGAACCTGCGATCCTGCGTTTTCGGGGAAATATCGTGGGCTCCGCGGGCGACAGTCTCCTGGTCGAGTTCGCCAGTGCCGTGAATGCCGTCCAATGCGCAGTGGACGTGCAGAAGGAATTGGCTGTTCGCAATTGCGATCTCACAAAAGATCTACGCATGGACTATCGAATGGGAATCAACCTTGGCGATGTCATTGCGGATGGCGAAACCATTTTCGGCGACGGCGTGAACATTGCCGCACGCCTGGAAAAGCTGGCCGAGCCCGGGGGGATTTGCATCGGGCGAAGCGTCCATGACCAGATCAAGGGCAAACTGGCTTTGAGCTGCAAGGCTATCGGCCCGCAACATGTGCATAACATTCCGGAGCCAATCGAGGCCTATCGCGTGCAGATCGAAACAGGCCTCACGGCCAACACGCGCCTGGCCCTGCCCGACAAGCCGTCGATCGCGGTGCTGCCGTTCCAGAATATGAGCGATGACCGAGACCAGGAGTATTTTGCCGATGGAATGGTAGAAGAAATCATCACGGCGCTATCGAGAATGCGCTGGCTTTTCGTTATCGCCCGCAATTCGAGCTTTACCTACAAGGGCCGCGCCGTGGACGTGAAGCAGATCAGCCGCGAACTCGGCGTGCGCTACGTGCTGGAAGGCAGCGTGCGCAAGGCCGGCAACCGGGTGCGGGTCACCGCGCAGCTGATCGACGCGGTCAACGGCAGGCACGTCTGGGCCGATCGCTGGGACCGCGAGCTCACCGACATCTTTGCGGTCC
>DATBMX010000364.1:0-12033 GCA_036554625.1 Aestuariivirgaceae bacterium | reverse complement strand
TTGCCTCTCTCGCCTATGATTGCCGCCGGCCCGAAAAATTCCGCCCTCAGCTCATCTATGCGCTGCGCATTATCGATCGCGGCGATCTGCGTGCTGACGAGATGATCGGCGCCTGGGCGGGGGAGATCGGCCAGGTGCAGTTCCAGCCTGAGGACTATTTCGAGCGAGGCGTCGATTTCGACAATGACGGCCGCATCGATCTGCGCGACAGCGTTCCCGATGTTCTGGCTTCGAGCGCCAATCTGCTCAAGGAGGGCGGCTGGCGGCCGGGCGAGCCTTGGCTCGAGGAGGTGAGGGTTCCCCGCGACATGGACTGGAAGGAGGCCGATCTCTCCATTCGCCACCCGCGCAGCCAATGGGCTGAGTGGGGCGTGCGCGCCAGGGATGGCGGGGACATCGAGGCCGATGGCATGGAGGCTTCGCTGCTCCTGCCCATGGGACGCAATGGTCCGGCCTTCCTCGCCTATCCGAATTTCAGCGTCTATCTCGATTGGAACCAGTCGCTGGTCTATGCGACGACGGCCGCCTATTTTGCCACCCGTCTCGCCGGTGCGCCGCCTGTGAGCAAGGGCAATGGCAAAGTTGCGGCCTTCGGCGCCAAGCAAGTGTTGGAGCTGCAGAAGCTCTTGGCCCGCCAGGGTTATGATGTCGGCAAGCTCGACGGTATTTTGGGCACCGCAACGCGCTCGGCCGTTAGGGATGTGCAGATCAAGCTCGGCCAGCCCGCGGATTCCTACCCGACGCCTGAGCTTTTGTCGGCGCTCCGCTCTATGTAACGAGATTGACGCCGGCGATGATCAGAACGATCCACACGAGCAGTATGGCAAGGAAGATATAGAAGAGTATCTTGGCGATGCCTGCCGTCGCCTCGGAAATCCCGGTGAAGCCGAGGACTCCCGTGATGATCGAGATGATGAAGAAAATGATGGCCCAGCGCAGCATTCTATCCTCCGGAGCGGTGCCAGGAACCGGTCGCCGCCGTCTAACGCCGGCCCGTCGCGGAAAGTTCCCCAGCGGCGGCCGCTGAGAAACGGCATGCCGAAGCTCGCCGCGAATCTCAGCATGCTCTTTCCAGAGCTTGCGTTTCTCGATCGCTTTGCCGCTGCCCGCAAGCAGGGCTTCACAGGCGTCGAAATTCAGTTTCCTTATGAGATCGACAAGGTCGAGATCGCTGCGCGTCTTCACGCTCAGAATCTCGCCCTTGTTCTTTTCAACACGGCGCCCGGCGACCTGCGCAAGGGCGAGACGGGCCTTGCCGCCCTCCCCTCGCGCGTCGACGACTTCAGGCGAAGCTTCGAGCTGACTCTCGCCTATGCGCAGGCGCTCGCCTGCCCGCGCCTGCATTTCATGGCGGGCGTGGTGCCGACCGATGCGGATGCAATTGCCTATCGCAGCTGCTTCTGCCGGAATCTCGTTTGGGCCGCCTCCTTCGCGGCGGAGGTGAAACTGGACTTGCTGCTCGAACCCTTGAACCCCGCGGACGTGCCTGGATATCTCATCCCCACCATTCCCTCCGCCCTGTCGATCATCGACGAGCTTCGCCTGCCCAATCTGTTTCTCCAGTTCGACGCCTATCACACGCAGATGAACCAGGGTTCGCTCGCCCGGAGTCTGCGCACCCACGTCGGGCTCATTCGTCACATTCAGATTTCCGGCGTCCCTGGCCGCCACGAGCCCGACGACAGTCAGGAGATCAATTATTCCTACCTTCTGCCGCTCATCGACGAGCTGGGCTATGACGGCTGGGTCGGCTGCGAATACAACCCGCGCGGCGACACGGCCGAAGGCTTGGCGTGGGCGTGGCCTTGGCTCCGTCCACAGCGGCATTCGGCGAAAGCCTGAACCCGGCTGCGCCCGCTGATTCAAGCCTCAGAGATAATCGTCGATATACGCCTTCACGATCGAATCGAGCGAGGGATCGAGCGGCAGCCCGATTTTCTTCGCCCTGTCGAAATTGAGCGCCGTTGGCCATGTGGCGACGATGCGCTCGATCGCCGGGTCCTTCTCCACGCGAATCTCGCCGAGATGCCGGTTTCCGGCGACGCGTTTCAGGGATTCGATCATCTCGCGCACCGTGACGTTGATGGCCGGGAAGGTCACCCCGCGGTCCTCGCCGAGCATCCCGGCCTTGGCCTCATGCAGCCGGATGAAGCCTTCCACGATGTTTCGGTAGCCGAGAACGGGCATGATCGTCTCTTCGCCTACCGGCAGAACGCAGGCGACGCCGTTGAGCGGTTCGCGGAACACGCCGCTTGCGAAGCTCGACGCAGCTCTGTTGGGTTTCCCCGGCCTGACGATCACCGTCGGCAGCCTCGCCGAGCGTCCGTCGATGAAGCCCTTGCGCGTATAGTAGTTGATGAGCAGCTCGCCCATGGCCTTGGTCGTGCCATAGGTGGTTTGCGGCGTCTGCTTGGTCTCATCGCCCACCGTCTTCGGCATGTTTCCGCCTCCGAACACGGCGATCGAACTGGCGAACACGACCTTGGGTGTCGACCCGAGCGCCCGCGCTGCCTCGAGCACATTCAGCTGTCCCTGCAGATTGACCCGCATGGCCAAATCGAAGTCCTGTTCGCCGCCGCCACTTAGCACCGAGGCGAGGTGGAAGACCGACATGTCCTTGCGGTCGATGAGTTGCGCGACGCGCGCCTTGTCTGAAATTTCCCCGATTTCGATCCGGATGCGCTTGTCGAGATCCCTCGCTTCCGGCTCCGGAGGCGCAATGTCGAAAAGAACGATCTCATCGACGTCATGGCTCTTCCCGCCTGAATTGGTGAGCTTGCCGAGCTGTGCGATCCTGCGCCCGAGCAGGAGTCCGACGAATCCGGAGCCTCCGGTGATGACGACCTTCATGGTTCTGCCTGGATAATGATGCGAGGCGGTCTTTCTAGCCCATCCGGGATGGGCCTGAAAAGTCTTCTCCTGCGCCTTGGACTCGAGTGATATGCTCAAAACTCATGAGGAAACTGCTGCGTGCCGGACTCCTATTTTCCCCCGTCTCGTTATTCTCAAATTCATCCCGATCTGGAGCCGCTGCTCGCAAGCCTGCCCGAGCCGCCCGAGGGCCATGTCAGCCCCGACCAGGCCGCGTATCTTTTTCATTTTGTCCGGCTCCTTCGTCCTGCCCTTGTCGCTGAGACGGGCTTTTGCGTCGGCCATTCCGCATGCATCATCATGTTGGCGCAGGAAAGCGCGGGGCTCGCGCCGCGCATGCTGAGCATCGACATTTGCCGCTATGAGGAGACCAAGCGGTCGGCCGACATTGTAAAGACACGCTTTCCGGGCCTCAAATTCGTGGAGGGCGACACGCGGCAGGTCTTGGCTTCGAATCTGCGCCGCTTCTTGCGCCGCAACGGCGAATTGCCTCTCGACCTCGCCATCGTCGACGGCGGCCATGATGCTGAAACGGCCTTGAGCGATCTGGAGATATTCTTCGCTTGTCTCAGACCCGGCGGCTATCTCTGGCTCGACGATTTTGAAAAGCCCCTTCCCAACGCGGGCGTCAATTTGGCCGGACACACCTTCGCCCGCCGCTGGGGCAACTGCCACCGTCTTGTGACGCGTGACGGGAGAGGCTTCATGCTGCATCAAAAGGGCTTCTGAGCACCCCTAGCGGATGATCCTTTCCTGTCCCTCCTGCCACACGACCTGTTCGGAGGCCATGAGGTCGGCCGAATCCGTTTGCATAAGCTGCTGCATCAAGGCGCCGGTCAGAAAGAGCAGAAGCGCTCCGGCTGTGACGCCGATGGCGAGGGAAGCAGCGGCCCCGCCGCCTCCCTCGTCCATAAGACGTCTCTGTGCATCGGCAATGTCCGCTGCCTGCTGAAGGGCGTTGTAATCGCTGCGGTTGAGTCTCATCAGTTCGACTCCCGGCTTTGCTCGTGTCGGCGGCTGGAGAGCGGATTCCAGACGGTCTGCTCCCGGCCATTGGCTTCGCGCACGGCGACCCGCGTGGGCAGTTCTCCATAGGCCCGTGCGATGCCTACCGCCATTTTCTCTGCCGATCTCTTGTCCGAATATGTGCCGTACCACTGGCCCTGATAGCCGATCCGCCAGGACCCTCCATGGAACGCCACAATGAAAGTATCCATCACGAATGGCCTCCAGGTCTCTGGGGGCCAACGTCTTCTTTTGGGGCGTTGTTCCTTGCCTAGCTTAAGCTTGGTGAATTAAGTGTTCGAAATCCAATCGGCCCAGCCATAAAACTCGGCGCCGGCTTCCGTGACAATGCGATAACCCTTTGGCGGCGCGGGCAGATCGGCGATTCACATACCGCGATGCAAAACTAGCCGGGCGGCGGATAGCACTCCGAACCACAGCCGCTTTCCTCCTCTTCCTCTTCCTCATCCTCATCGGCGAACTGATCGGAATGTTCGCTGATGAGCGTAAGACTGAGAGCAGGGGACTCGGCTGCAGCTGGAAGCGCAGCAGCGATCGAGAAACAGATGAACGCGAGCAGGCTGATCAAGGACACGGGCATGAAAGTTCCTCCTGATGGCAGCAGGTCAGCACTTACGGCTTTGTTCATCAACAATGGATTGTAACCGGGGTAAGGGCGAGGTGAATTACGTCGTGAAAAATCGACGAAACTTGCACGCTTCGAAATAGAGAGACAAACAAAGATGGCATGGGTGGGCGCGCCAGCATCCGACAGAACAGTTCAGTTAACGCCGGAAAGTAAAGGCGAAGCGACAATTTACGGTCCGGGAAGAACTCAAATGATGGACTTTTATTATACTTTCCGGGAGAGAGCTTAGATGATCTAAAGAAATGCAATGTACTTCCCTCCGTGTTCGGAGGTGAAGAAATGCCTAACTCGACACAACTGAGGTCAGCTGCGCGTTTTCTGCAGGATGCGCGGGGCAACGTCGCCGTCATCTTCGGCCTCGCCTGCCTTACTCTGACAACTGGCGCAGGCATTGCGGTCGATTTCTCGCGCGGCGCCCATCAGCAGACGGCGCTCGCCAGCGCCGTCGATGCTGCGGCTCTCGCGGTCGCTTCCTCCGGTCAAACCGATCAGACGGTGCTCGAGCAGCTGGCCGCGGACTACATCGAGAAAAATTTCCCCGACCTCAAATATCCAGGTTCCGACATCGACCTCGATATTGAGATCACCGACAATCTCGTGCGACTCACCGCGCGCCAGGTGATGCCGACAACGATTCTGCGCACCGTCAACATCGAAACCATGGACCTTCAGGCTTTCGCCGAAGTCACCCGCCGGGCTTCCGGCCTCGAGGTCGTTCTCGTGCTGGACAATACCGGTTCCATGAACAGTGGCGGCAAGCTAGCCTCGCTCAAGACGGCGGCAACCGAGCTCACCAATATTCTGTTCGGGGACTCAACCGTCTCGAGCGCCGTCAAGGTTGGTGTCGTGCCCTTCTCCGCCTCGGTGAACGTCGGCCCGCAATACACCTCCGCCACCTGGCTCGATCACACGGGCCTCAATCCCATCTCGCATCTGCATTTCAGCGACGCGACGAAACACAACAGCTGGGCGTGGTTGCAGCTCGCCAACATGGACTGGAACGGCTGCGTCGAGCAGCGCAAGGCCGGCGCCACCATCGATTACGACGTCGATGACACGACGCCGACCACGGGCACTCCCGATACTCTCTTTCCCATTTATTTCGCCCCTGACGAGCCGACCAATTCCAACAACGCGTCAAGCAAGTCGGGTTGGGGCAGCGGCTTTCCGAACAGTTACCTGTCCGACTGGCGCTCCAACGAAAGCGTCTCGAGCACGACCAAGAGCAACACGAGCCTCTCCGACCGCCAGCGCCGTCATCAGAAATACGAAGGGACTTCGCCCACTGGCGCCGGCCCCGCCTACCAGTGCAAGATCGGGCCGATCACGCCCCTCACCGGCACCAAGCAGACGGTTCTCGACGCCATCGACGACATGATCGCCGACGGCGGAACCAACATCGCCTCAGGCGTCGGCTGGGGCCTGCGCGTTCTCTCCCCGACCGTGCCTTTCACCGAGGGGACGGCCTATAATGATGAGGATTGGAACAAGGTCATGATCGTCATGACCGACGGCGAGAACGATTGGGGCAGCGCGCTCACCAACATGAACAATTCCTATTACGGCGGCTATGGCTATACCAGCCAGTCGCTGACGCGCCTCGGCATCAGCTTCATCAGCAACAGGGATGCCGTCTACAACGCCCGCACCGCTGTCGCCTGCGACAAGGTGAAGGCGGCATCGGGCGACCCTGAAAAGCCGATCGTCGTCTATACCATTACGTTCGGCTCGCTGGCGTCGGGCGCCGGCTCGCTGATGCAGGCTTGCGCCACCGACCCCGAAAAATACTTCCACGCGCCGAGCAATGCCGATCTGCAGACGGTGTTCACGGACATCGCCACGCAGATCAGCGATCTCTATCTGTCGCAGTGATGTCACGGTTAATGCGTGGTTAGGCGTCTCCGCCGGCGGCGATGGATCCGCCGGCGCATTGACCGCCTGTTAACGAAGAAAACAGGCGCCGGCTTCGGAAATTCTGCTGATTTGCGCAAGAGCTTCTGCCGTATGTCTTTCCTCCGGATTAAGCCCGCGCCGCGCCAACCCTAATCCTTAAACTTTTAGACAATTTCCTCACATAAGCTGAAGACAATTGCTTTAGCTCTCTCCCTGCAAGAGGAGAGAGACTCATGCGCATCATCACCGATTTGATCGCTGCAGCAGCCCTGCGGCATCGAGCCAATGGAAGCTGTGCGCTTCGCTTGGCGAAAAACTTTGCGCGCGATACGCATGGCACCATCGCTGTCCTGGCCGGCCTGTGTTTCATCACACTGGCGCTTGCCGGCGGTGTTGCCATCGATTTCGTGCGCGGCTCGCGCCAGCAAATGGCCTTGGCCACGGCGGTCGACTCGGCCGCCCTCGCTGCCGCTGTTTCGCAGATCACCGACGAGGCGGAGCTCGAAGAGCTCGTCCACGAATACATCACGCAGAACTTCTCCAACAAATATCCTGGCCTCACCTTCGATGTCGACGTGGTGATCGGTGAGAAAACGGTCCAGGTGACTGCCCATCAGCAGATGGAAACGACCGTCATGCGCATCGCCCAGATCGACACCATGGACCTGGGCGCCACGGCGGAAGTCACCCGCGGCGGCAAAGGCGCCGAGGTTGTCCTTGTTCTCGACAACACCGGCTCCATGCTGACCAACGACAAGATTGGAGATCTCAAGGAAGCGGTGGCAAGTCTCACCGAGGTTCTTTTTGCCGACAACGAGACCTCCAATTTTCTCAAGATCGGCATCGTTCCCTTTTCCACCACGGTGAACGTCGGGTCCCAGTACACCGATGTCACCTGGCTCGATCACACAGGCTTGAACCCGATCTCCAAGCTCAATTTCATCGATACGACGAAGCACAATCGCTGGGCCTGGGATCAGATCTCCAACAAGGACTGGAACGGCTGCGTCGAGCAGCGCCGGGCGGCCAGCGGCATTGATTATGACGTCGATGACACGCCGCCTTCCGTCGCTACCCCTTCGACGCTGTTTCCCCTCTATTTCGCTCCCGACGAGCCCAACAATGCCAACAACGCCTCGAGCAAGTCGGGCTATGGCGTTGGGTTCGTCAACAGCTACCTTGCTGACTGGCGCAACAATGAAAACGTCTCGAACAACACCAAGAACAACACCTCCCTGTCGGATCGCCAGCGCCGGCATCAGAAATACATGAATGTGTCTGCCAGCGGCGACGGTCCGGCCTATAACTGCGGCATTGCGCCCCTGACCCCCCTGACCAATGTCAAGCAGACCGTGCTCGACTCCATCGACGACATGATTGCCGACGGCAACACCAACATTGCGTCAGGCGTCGGCTGGGGCCTGCGCGTTCTCTCCTCGACGGAGCCTTTCACCGAAGGCGCCGATTATGACGATGAGAATTGGCGCAAGATCATGATCGTCATGACCGACGGCGAGAACGTCTGGGGCGACAGGAACAACATGAACGGCTCGACCTACGGAGGCTATGGCTACATCAGCCAGGCGTCCACGCGGCTCAATCTCACGAGCGTCAGCAACGGCCGTTCGGTCTATGACGCGCGCACTGCCGCGGCCTGCAACGTCGTGAAAGCCGCGACGGGAGATCCGGACAACCCGATCGTCGTCTATACGATCACCTTCGGCTCGCTCGATAACACGGCCAAGAACCTCATGAAGGCCTGCGCCACCGATCTGGAGAAGTACTATCACGCGCCGGACGGCGATACGATCAAGACGGTGTTCGATAACATCGCCCAGGAGATCAACAAGGTCTACCTATCCAAGTAGCGGGTGAAAGCAAAGGAAAAGCCCGGCCATCGCTGGCCGGGCTTCGCTTTTTTGCTTTGCGTTAGACGTGTTAGATGCGGTCCACGTCGATGATGCGCCCGTTGCGGGAGTTGACCATCACGCGGAACCGGTCGCCGTGCCTGCGGCCCAGATAGGTGTAGCTGCGACCTTGGCACTCAATCGTGCGAACACGGTTGAAGCCCCGGTCGCGAACGATCGCGCGGCCTTCGCCGCAGCCGATTCGGTACGGCACGTTCAGGCCATACCCCAGCCAGTAAGGCTGAGGATACCAGAAGCCGCCGAAGAAGAAGCGGAAGTCATTGTCCTTGTGACGCTGTCTCCGGTGCTTCCGGGCGTCGAACTTCCAATCCGACTTCGCGTGCTGGACCTGAACATTCACGTCCACATCACTCGACTGGGCACTCGCCGTGCCAGTCGTTCCGATCGCCATGAGCGCTGCCGCCGAGGCGATCGCCAGAGGTTTTACAATGCCAATCATGTTTCAACTTCCTTTCGTTGAACCCGTGGTGTCAACGATAGATGGCACAGGATGTTCCATATTTCGCGTTAAATTTCAGTAGCTTAGATGAACGGCAGATGAACGGGGCCGTTCGTCCTGGTTCATCTTCGGCGGCCTCGGGGAACAAAGGAGAAACAGCAACAGGGAGCTCTGGTTCCTCACCGGAACGAGCGAATTGCTTCCCAGAGCTGATCCTTGAGCGTCACGGCCAATGGCGCCTCGAGCACCACGGGACGCCGCGGCCCTACTGATGTCTCAGGCGAAATGACTCCAACCACGATTTCACCATCCGTGAAGTACCGGTCGCCTCCCCCGTTGCGTCCGTTGAGAGTGGGTCCAACGCCCGAGACACTGTAGATCGTCTTGAGCCTTCCTGCCGCGGTGAGATCATTGATGAGCTGCTCTCGTTCGGCGTCGATATCGCCATCGATGTGATGCGTGATCTCGCCCGTATAATGGCTGAGCCCAACATCGCGATCGAGGGTTGCCGATCCGAGCCAGACATTGCGCCCCTCGATGCCTTTCTCGAGAACCTTCCAGAACCGGACGTGGTGGCGCCTGGCGGGACTGGCGCCGATCTGCCTCTCGAAAGCGAGATCCTCCTTTCGGCCTTCATAATACAGATTGCTCACCGGCGCAGTTCGATAGGATCGATCCAGGATCACGCTGGCCGCCACTTCCACGCCGCTCCTTATCACAATCGGATCGGCCGGTGACCAGCCTGCCAGTTTCATCGCCGCTGCGATTTCATCCATGTCTCCGATCACGCCGACGTTCATCGGATCGCCGGGGATTCCCTCTGCCGTGTGGGTCACCATCGGCTTGGACGCCAAACCCGCTTGATGCTCATGGTGCCGCCAGAGCGTGGGTAGGAGAAAATAGGCCAAGGCAACGTACAGCAGGACGATCGAAAGAGGAATTGACGCCCACTTCACCGCGAACATGTCACAAGGGTTCTTGCCGGCCGAGCGGCTTTGGGGAGTCTAGCAGCTTTTGGCCGCTCCCGCCCCAATCGCTGCAAATACAAAAGCGCCGCTACGGCGACGTCTGGGCAAAGCAGTAGAATAGCCCCGCGCCTCCCGATTTCGGCAGGTCATCTTCGCCGCAGCCGCGCGAAGGATGCGACGAGTTCCATGATTTCGAGGCCGCATCGTCGCGCAGCCCGATACGGTCATGATGGCCAACGGTCGCGCCGCCCTCTCCATTGCTCGTCCAGTCGTTGCACGTCTGGCCCTGCGTCACGTTGCCTTCGGGCGTCGAGCCGGTAAGTATGTCGTGCATATTGGGTTCATCGCCGCGGCCTTTCACCATGTCGCCTTTTTCGGTCAGTCCGGTCTCCTTGCTGATCCTGTTTGCTTCGCCGTGCAGTTCCTCGACGCTCGTGGCAATGGCCTCGCCCTTGGCATTGTGCCAGGGTCCGCTGCCGATGCGATCGCGTGCGTTCTCCGAAGCCGTGCTGAGATAGGCTCTCCACGTCTTGCCGGTAACCCCTGCGGATTCGGCAAGCTGCTGGCAATGCGCATCGGCGCCGGCGAGCCCGCCCAAATTCGCCCCATCCCCCGGTCCTCTGCTGGTGATGAAAAAGCTCATGCTTGTGTCCTGCGCCAGCGCTGGAGACGTCAGCATGGTCAGTGCAAGTGCAATGATGGCAAGTTCCTGCTTGGTCACTGTGTTCCTCCCATGGCGATCGCCGAAAACTTCACTGCTTTACGATGCCACGCGAATTAGGTTCCGATTGGCAATTCACGTGTTGGTGACTTGGCGAGGGGGCCCGCGCGGAGGGGGTCTGGCTTTTCGCAGCGCGGTTCCTTGTAATCGGCTCCAGGAGCGACTATATCGACGCATCGAGTTTTGGCCGAATGGCTCGGCTCCGCAATCCCAGTTGCTCTAGCCTTTCCTCTCACAACCTCAACATCGATAGGCGTTCGCATTGCGCGAAAGCCGACGTGCATTCACCAGAAAGGAAAAGCAGATGCAAACCGGTACCGTAAAATGGTTCAATAGCCAAAAGGGCTTTGGCTTCATTCAGCCGCAAGATGGCGGCAAGGACGTTTTTGTCCACATCAGCGCCGTCGAGCGCGCCGGCCTTCACACCCTCAATGAGGGCCAGAAGGTCTCCTTCGAAATTGTCGCTGACAGCCGCACTGGCAAATCATCGGCAGATCGTCTCGAAGTTAGAAGCTAGCTGAAACGATCAAGCCCGCCGACCGCGGACGTACCGGCGGCGGGTTGCAGCTCATGCGCTGGAAATACGACATATACCGCCATGTCACGCGTCCTGAGCTCAGGCTTGTCGTTCGCAGTGGCAGCGACCTGCCAAGCCAGGCTTCCAAGGCGACCTGGCATTACACTGGCCAGGAGCAATCGATTTCTCGAATCGAAGCGGCCGAAATTCAGCGAGCTGGTTTTGCGATCAGCAGGCCTCGCAGCCGCCCGTCAAAAGACCAATGAGTGCGGCGCCGGCGCAGGCGGTAGAATTTAGCATCCCCGTCAAATTGTAAGGAACCGAACAGTCCTTTGGGAACTTGCCCTCGGGAATGAAATGTTAGGCAGCTCGCACTGGCGGCGTGCTGGTGTGTTTATGCGCTATTCTACCGTGTACTGCAGGGCGCATGGACTGTTCGCTCATGATGGAACCCTGACAGGTTGCCCGAGATGCGATCGGCCAGGCGAGCCCATGCCCCAGTCTTTTGCCGGGCTGGAACAGCTGGATATCCTTCTTGACCCGTCTCTGCCGGTAAAGACCCTTTTATCGCTGCGCCAGCTCGCCAATGCGGCTCACGCCGGATTTCTGACCCGTGAGCAGGCAGCGAGAGGAGCCGCGCACATCGGCCTATGCGCCGATCTTTTCTCAAGCCAAACGTCGCAAGGCAAATACCTTGAGCTCGCAGAAGCCTTGGGCGCCATTATCAGGGCACGGTCCGCCAGCGCCCGTGACCTCAGCCTTGCAGAGGATGAACCAATGCTGCGAGACGCTCATGACGGCGGGGGATGACGGGTCAGGACGACCAGAATATGGCGCACCCGACAGGATTCGAACCTGTGACCTCTGCCTTCGGAGAGTAACGTTCTGAGTTTCCGCAAGGGTCCGCAACGTTCCACAGGTTGCCAAAACGCCTTGAAATAGGCGGTAAACCTCGCCATAGCTTTCCTCAGCATTCCGCTAGTTGGTTTCCAACTGATTGCTGGCTGATTGCTAGGAGGGCCATGAAGGCAAAGCTTACCAA